>JBEAVG010000115.1:0-5006 GCA_041161045.1 Pseudomonadota bacterium | reverse complement strand
GGTGTATATAATGAAACAGCTATTATTCATGATTTTTTTGATGTCTTCTTGGTGCGTTTGTGCAGAAGATCAGATTGTTGTAAATACCCTTGATTCTCCTATTGCTTCTAACGATCAGAATTTAAGTTCAAATTATGAGGATCGTTTTTCAACTTGTGAATCAAAAATTCAAAATCTTATAAGTAGGGTTGAGGTTTTAGAGCACGAAATTCAAGCATTAAAATCCGGTGGTAACGTTAATTCTTCCCAGCAAGTTTCTTCGCAGCCTGTGATTTCGACTTCTGAAGTGAATAACACTAGCCAGTCAGTTCCAAATACTGCTGCAGCAAATGGTGATGAAAAAATAAGCTATGATAAAGCTCTTGCTGCTCTTAAGGAATCAAAATTCGAGGAATCAGAATCTATGTTTGATGCTTTTATTCAGCAATATCCTAACAGCGATCTTTCTGGAAATGCTAGTTTTTGGTATGCAGAAACTTTTTATAGAAGGGGTGATTTTGATAAGGCTGCTGTTAATTACTTGAAGGGATACAAAAAATACCCTAAATCACCAAAGGCCGCAGATTCTTTGCTAAAATTAGCTCTTTCTTTGGGGGAGCTTAAGAAGAAGAATGATGCTTGCGCTGTATTAGATAAGCTTGAAGCAGAATATAAACATAGGCCTTCATCTTCTATAAAAAGAGCTCATGATGCAAGAATAAAATATGGTTGTAAGGGTTAAATTATGAATGACATATTAGACGAAGTCCTAAATGATAAGAATGAAGAAAATAAGGTAAAGTACTTTAAGAAGGCAATTCCTTTGGTTCTTATAGTAACACTTCTTGTTGTAATTGTGATGATTTTTAATAACTGGAGATCAGAGCGTCGCGTTCGGTATAGCAATGAAATGGGTGATATTCTATTTAAGTCTTTAGAGAATTTATCAACAGATCCTAAGCTCGTTTTAGAAGGTCTTAATTATTTGGTAGATCATTCAGATAATCATATGAAAGATATAGCTTCTCTGCAATTGATTGGTATTAATATTTCTTCTAAAAATCTGGATAATGCCCTTGAACTTGCAAAAAAAGTTGCAGATGACAAGTCTTATCTTGATTTAACACGTAGTTATGCAAAGTTTATTTGGATTAGCATAATCATAGATTCTGCCGTCATTTCTAATGAAGAAGAGGCTTTGCTTGATAAGTATTTTTCTGATTTTAGAGATGAAAAATCTCCATTTTATGGTTCTGTTAATCTAATGAAAGCAATCTATTATCAAAAAAAGGATCAGGAGAAGGCTGTAAAGATATCTAATGATCTTATATCTAATAAATTTGTTACTCCTGTAATAAAAGATGAGGCAAGAGCTTTGCTTTCTAACATAAGTGTTATAAATAATTCTAAATAGAGTGAGTTTTTGAATATGCGTATTTTGATGATTTTTATAGTTTTGCTATTTTTTACTGGTTGTGGTGGTAGAGCTCATAATATAGTTTCTTTTACAGAGCCTGTAAAAGTTGATAACCAGAATCTAGATATCATACTCCCACAAAGAACTTCTTTGGTAACATGGGATAGATTAAACAATGATATTAATATTGCTTTCGGTGGTAAAGATATTGATTATAGAAGAGTTTCTCTGGGGTTGAAATACGGTATTTCAGCTCTTCCTTTGATTATGGATGAAAAAATATTGTTCTTAACAGCAGATGGTTATCTAAGAGCTTTTAGCGAGAAAAATAATAAATCCTTATGGGCTACTAATTTAATTGGGAAGCGTACATATAGTACTTATGTTGGTGGTGGTATAACATATTATAAAGGAAAGCTCATAGTAACTAATGGAAGTAAAAATCTAGAAATTATTGATTCAGAAGATGGTAATGTTTTATTCATTAAGCAATTCCCTGGCATCATAGTGTCTAAGCCAGTTTTGTATAATGATATAGTCATCTTGCAAACAATGGATAATCAGCTTTTTGCATTTGACTTGAATAGAAATGCTATAATATGGCAGCATCAAGGCGATTCAGAGCTTATTACAAGTGGTAATATCGTGGATCCTGTAGTGAATTCAAAGGGACAGGTTTTAATATCTTATACATCCGGACAGGTTATTCTGGTGGATATTATGAGCGGTAGGGCGCTCTGGAATATTGACCTTTCAGTAGATAATAATATGCCTGAATTTATGCCTGTTAACATAGCCGTCGCTCCAATAATAGATAGTGGATATGTATATATTGCAGATAATAATGGCAAGTTCTATAAGTTAGAAGAAGAAACAGGTGAATTGATCTGGACTAAGTCTATAGATGATGTGCGTTCAATAAATAACCTTCCAAATGTTATTATAGTAACAACAAATGGTAGGCAGGTTATTGCATTAAATAAAATTGATGGAAATGCTGTATGGACATCTGATATTGGCGAGATAGAAACATCAAGATCCAGATGGACAACTATCGAAATAGTAGCTTCTCTTGTTATAGATGATGTTCTAAAAATTTATACTTATGAAGGTGGAATCTATACCATAGACCCTAAAAATGGTCGTTTGATTGATAGACATAAATTCATAAAAGGTGTGAATTTTATGACTATCACTGACAAAATAAGGTTGTTCCAAGGTAAAAATATATTAGTATCTAAAAAGTAAGTTGTATGCCAAAAGTTATTTTTCAAATTTCTGATACTGAAAATATTGAAATAGATGCTCCTGTGGGGTTGTCAGTTTTAGAAATAGCTCATCAAAACAATATAGATCTTGAGGGTGCTTGTGAGGGGTCTTTGGCTTGTGCAACTTGTCATGTTGTAGTTGATCCCGAGTATTATAGTAAGTTAGATCCTGCAATAGAGGCCGAAGAAGATATGCTTGATCTCGCTTTTGGTCTTACTAGGACATCCAGATTAGGGTGTCAGATTATTATGACTGATGATCTTGATGGATTGAAATTAAGGTTACCATCTGCTACTAGAAATATTGCTTGAGGTATATCACCTTGGTGGAAGATTCGGGTAGAAAATGTCACGCCACCGAAAGCTGGAATCAGGATTTTATAAAACTAGATTCCCGTTTTCACGGGAATGACAAAGGGGTGCTGGGGTTACAAACAGTCCTGGAGTTACAAACTAGCGCTTGAATGACTGCTTGGATTAGGCGCATAAAATAAAAATAAAGAAGAGAGATAAATGTTTGGAATACTAAGAAAGATTTTTGGAACTGCTAATGATAGAATAGTTAAAAAATTACAGATAGAAACCCAGAAAATCAATGAGTTAGAGGCGGAAATTGCAAAACTCTCAGATAAGGATTTAAAGCATAAAACATCTGAATTTAAGGATCGTCTTGCATCTGGTGCAAGCTTAGATGATCTAATTTATGAAGCTTTCGCTGTTGTGCGAGAAGCATCTGTTAGATCTTTAGGAAAAAGGCACTTTGATGTGCAAATGATGGGGGCTATAGTTCTTCATCGTGGCATGATTCCTGAAATGCGTACTGGAGAAGGAAAAACTTTAGTTGCAACTCTTGCTGCTTACCTAAATGCTCTTGCTGGTAAAGGGGTTCACGTAATTACGGTAAATGATTATCTTGCCATGTTCCATGCTGAATGGATGGGGCGTCTCTATAACTTCTTAGGTCTTACAGTTGGTTGTATTATTTCAGGTATGAATGATGAGGCTAAGCAGGCTGCTTATGCTGCAGATATTACATATGGCACCAATAATGAATTTGGTTTTGATTTCTTGAGGGATAATATGAAATTTCATCAAGAACAAAAGGTTCAAAGGCCTTTCTATTATGCAATCGTTGATGAAGTGGATTCTATTCTTATTGATGAGTCTAGAACTCCTCTTATTATTTCAGGTCCTGTGAATGACAATTCAGATTTATATCTAAAAATCGATAGTTTAGTAAAGCATTTAACTAGTGATGATTACACAAAAGACGAAAAAATGCGTACTGTGAATCTAAATGATGATGGTATTAACAAAATAGAAGATCTTTTGACATCTAGAGGAATTATTGCTCAAGGTAGTGGGTTATATGATTTTGATAATATGCATCTTGTTCATTATATTTCTCAAGCTTTAAGGGCGCATACACTATTTTCAAAAGATGTAGATTATTTGGTAAAGGACGGTAAGGTTGTTATTATTGACGAGTTTACTGGGCGTATGATGGATGGAAGGCGCTATTCAGAAGGGCTTCACCAAGCTTTAGAAGCGAAAGAAGGATTACAAATACAAAATGAGAATCAAACTTTGGCTTCGATAACTTTCCAAAATTATTTTAGGATGTATCCAAAGCTAGCTGGAATGACTGGAACTGCAATGACTGAGGCGGCCGAACTTAAGGATATTTATAAGCTTGATGTTGTTTCTATTCCCACGCATCATCCAGTAAAGAGAAAAGATTCTGATGATGAGATATATGGTAGCACTAAGGACAAATATGATGCGATTTTAAAGCAGATTAAAACTTGTCACGACAAGGGGCAGCCAGTGCTTGTTGGTACTGTGAGTATTGAAAAATCGGAGGAAATTGCTGACATTCTACAAAAAGCTAAGATTCCTCACAATGTTCTCAATGCTAAATTTCATGAGCAAGAGGCTTATATAATAGCCCAGGCAGGTAGATTTGGAGCTGTGACTATTGCAACAAATATGGCTGGTAGAGGAACGGATATTATGCTTGGTGGTAATGCTGAAATGATGCTCGAGCAGCTAGATACCACAAAAATGACAGAGTCTCAAAAGTCAGCAAAATTAGAGGAGTTTGAATCTGCGGTAAAGCTAGAGAAGGGAAAAGTGCTTGAAGCTGGTGGGCTTTTTATAATAGGTACAGAAAGACATGAAAGTAGGCGTATTGATAATCAGCTTAGAGGTCGTGCTGGTCGTCAGGGCGATCCTGGAGAAACAAAATTTTATCTCTCACTAGATGATGATTTAATGCGTAAATTTGCTTCTGAGAGAATTTCAGGAATGCTAAGGACTTTAGGTCTTAAAGATGGCGAGGC
>JBEAVG010000111.1:0-3114 GCA_041161045.1 Pseudomonadota bacterium | reverse complement strand
ACCATGACCTTTAATATATAAATTAATTTTAAGGAGTAACATGATAAAGAATCTTGAGAGAATTACTTCAGATTATCAAAGAATGTGGAATGAATCAAAAGATCAATTGAGAAAAGGTGATATTGATCCAGACCCAGTACCAGATAACTCTAGTCGCAGATGGGGTGTGAGCATTGTGATTCGACCTACAGAACCTGTTCTTTCTCGTTTGACCGACACTGCTAATGAAATAGCTCAATTTGCTGGGGATGAGCAAGTGATTTATGATCAATCAAATTTACACACAACTTTAAGATCGATTGAGTTCCAAAGATTGGAAGTTGATGAAAATGATGAGAAAGTTAAACAGTATGAAGAGGCTCTAAGAGTTGTCGTTGAGAAATTTGGTCCAATTAAAATCACTTATAAAGGTTTAACGGCAAATAGAAGTGGTGTCATGGCTCAAGGTTGGCCAGTTGACGACACATTACAGGAAATTCGCGACGCGTTTCACACTGAATTAGAAAAAAGAGGTTTATTAGGTGGACCAGAAGAAACTGCCGTACGGCAAACATCGCATGCTAGCCTTGCCGTATTCACTCACCCCCTAGTTGATTCAGAGAAGTTAACTGATTATGTTGCAAACAATAGAGATACTGACTATGGAACCTGTGAGATTAGTCAGATAGATCTTGTGAGGTATAGGAGAGCTGAAACCAGTGTGAGCTTAGTTGTTTTTGCCACACTTGAGCTTATGAAGCATGAATAATACCTCTAAGATTATCGAGAAAGAAAGACTTCACTTCAAACATGGGATATCTTCTACTGCTCTCTACAGCAATTTAGTTTTATCTCACGGTAAAGGGGTGTACTTGGAAGATGCTGAAGGAAATGAATACATAGACTTATTTGCAGGAGCTGGGATAGCGGCATTAGGTCATTCACACCCTAAATTCATTCAAGGGCTTAAAGAACAGCTGGATAAGTTTATTGTGGGTAGCTACACAACCCCTGTTCGTGCTGAATATATTGATCAGCTTTGCAAATTACTACCAGAGGATCTTAGTCAGATTAGTTTTTTCTCAGCCGGAACTGAATCAAATGAGGCAGCTTTAAAACTTGCGAGAAATTATACTCAAAAACGACAAGTTGTTTCTTTTTGGGGCGGTTATCATGGTAGAACTGCTGGTGTATCTGCTCTATCTGATCCCAGTTATGGTGACCCGAGTACTGAAATAATTCCAGGCACTATTAGAGTTCCTTATCCAGATAACTATCGTAGACTGTCAGCAAGTAATGATGAAACAGATCTAGAATGGATTTTAGACTTTATTAAGCAATCCATAGCTAAGAATAGTACAGAGGGAATCGCTGCTGTTATCGTCGAGCCAATTCAAGGCACAGCAGGTAATGTTATCCCTGTAAAAGGTTTTTTAAAAGCGTTGAGAAAACTCACAATAGATATTGGTGCTCTATTAATTGTCGATGAAATTATAACTGGTTTTGGTAGAACAGGTAGTTCCTTTTGTTTTCAACAAGAAGAGATCGTTCCTGATATTTTGGTAATAGGTAAAGCTATGGGAAATGGTGTCCCTATATCAGCAGTAGTCACAAACGAAAAAATAGCAGCTGTCCCCTCACTTTCTAAACCTTCTGGTTTATCATCAAGCTTTGGAGGGAATCCCTTTTCACTCAAGGCAGCACAATTATCTTTAGAAATTATCGAAGAAGAAAAGTTAATAGAGAATGCAAGTAAGGTAGGAGACTTCTGGCTTGAAAAACTACAAGAGGAATGTGGAAATTACCCTTTTGTTGGCGACATTCGCGGTAAAGGTTTGATGCTTGGAATTGAACTAGTTGATGATAAGAAATCAAAAGCACCTCTTAACTCAAAGCTAGTGTCTAGGCTTTTTGACTTATCTATAAAAAATGGAATTATTGGTTCTTTTAGAAGTCCTCATCTACGTTTAAATCCCCCACTTATCTTTTCTGAAGAACATGCTCGAGAAGCAACTAAAAAAATCAAGCAGTGCTTTAATCAATTAAGTAAAGAAATGTCGATATGATTAAAGTTGGCACAAAGAAATATTCAAATATAAAAGCTATCCTCCTTGATAAGGACGGAACTTTAATAGATATTAAAGCACTTCATATACCCCTTATGGAGCGAAGAGCTAAGGTTATTGCTGATTTGGCAAAAAACATATCACATAATGAAATTCTCCAATACTGGGGAATTGACCTTAATAAGGATTTCATCGATATCAGAGGTCCTTTTATGGCTGCGAGTAAAGATGAAGAAAAAATAATTGCTGCAACTGCTTTGTATCGCAATGGAATGGATTGGCGTGAAGCTTTCCTTTTGGTTCATAGAGCGTACGAGATTGATGAGTCAACGAAAAACTCATCGGACTGGAATAAACCAACTAAACATGTAATCGATTTTGTTAATGAGGCATACAAAAGAAATTATCTACTGGGGATTGCAACAGGTGATACAACCTTAAGAGCAACTGAGGCTTGTCGTGTCCTTAATATTCATAACAAGATGACTGAAATATTAGGTGTTGATCAAGTCATAAATGACAAACCCTCCTCTGATTTAGTGGTAGAATTTTGCCAAAGAACAAAACTTCAACCACAAGAAGTTATGACTATTGGAGACAATATTAAAGATGCTCTAATGGCTAAAAATGCTGGGGTTGGATTGAGTATTGCCATACTTTCAGGTGTAACTTCAAGAGAGGAATTTGGAAATCTCCCAAATCATATTATTTCTAGCTTTGAGGAAATTCAATTTGCTGATCAGTAAATATGAAATTAACAGTTCTTGGTTTTAGTCCACCTTATCCAAATCCGAACAAAGCAACATCTGCTTTTTTATTGGAGACAGAAGTAGATCGAGTTTTAATTGACTGTGGTCATGGAGCAGCCGGAAAACTGCTTGAGAAAATTGACCCGTCTAATCTTACCGCAATAATTATTTCTCACATGCATCCAGATCATTTTTATGATCTTATTCCTCTAAGGAATGTGTTTTTTAAGAGAAAACTTAAAAAGATTCCTCTATATATGCCACCAGAAGGTAGTGAGATTCTTAATGATGTCGTTAAAGCCACTAGATTACCTAGTAAC
>JBEAVG010000108.1:0-4167 GCA_041161045.1 Pseudomonadota bacterium | reverse complement strand
GGTTATTCTCCGCAAATTATGCGGATATTATAACATTTATTCTCCGCAAAATCAAACTTAATCTCCGCAAAATATGCGGAGATTAATATTGGATTGATTTTTTGGAGGTTTTCAATATTATTGGTGGTTGGTATTGCTCAAGGAATATGTCATTTGGGTCTCCTGGTGATGACGGGTTTTTCCTAAGAAAAAACAAAAATAATGGATCTATAATAATGATAAATATTACTTTTCCTGATGGTTCAGTGAAGCAGTTTGAAAAAGGTGTAACAGGTCTTGATATTGCAAAAAGCATAGCAGTATCATTGGCTAAGGACGCTCTGGCAGTTGAAGTGAACGGCAAAGAGCAGGATCTTTACATCCCGATAACTACGGATTCTACACTTAAAATCATCACTAGTAAGACTGATCAGGGGCTTGAAATTATTCGTCATGATACTGCACATCTTTTTGCGCAAAGTCTTAAGGAGCTATATCCTGATGCGCAAATTACAATCGGCCCTTCTATCGAGAATGGATTCTATTACGATTTTTCATGCAAAACTAAGCTAAGTGAAAATGATTTCGAGAGGCTTGAAGCGAAGATGCATGAAATCATGAAGCGTGGTGATGAAATTAAGCGTGAAGAATGGGATAGAGATGAGGCTATAAAATATTTCAAATCTATCGGTGAGCATTATAAAGCTGAAATTATATCAGATTTACCTAATACTGAAGTTATTAGTCTATATAGACAAGGTGAGTTTTTAGACCTTTGTCGTGGGCCTCATGCTACTTCAACTTCTTACCCAAAGTTCTTTAAACTTACCAAAATAGCGGGGGCTTATTGGCGTGGAGATAGCAAAAATGAAATGCTTCAGCGTGTCTATGGTACGGCTTGGGCTACGAAAGAGCAACTTGCTCAGTATTTGTTTATGATAGAGGAAGCCGAAAAGCGTGATCATAGAAAGCTTGGTCGTGAGCTTGGCCTGTTTCACATGCAGGAAGAGGCTCGTGGAATGGTCTTTTGGCATGACAAAGGTTGGACATTATATCGCTTAATTGAAGAATATATAAGGAAGAAAATTCGTGATGATGGTTATGTTGAAGTAAAAACTCCTGTGCTTGTAGATAGAAAGCTTTGGGAGGCTTCTGGTCACTGGGACAAATTTCGTCAAAATATGTTTACATCAGTTACGCATGATGAAGAAGTGTTGGCTCTGAAGCCTATGAACTGCCCGTGTCATGTGCAGATCTTTAATCAAGGTATTAAGAGCTATCGTGATCTTCCAATGCGTATGGCTGAGTTTGGGGCTTGCCATCGTTATGAACCTTCTGGAGCTCTTCATGGTCTTATGAGGGTGCGTGGATTTGTTCAGGATGATGCTCATATTTTCTGTGAAGAAGATCAGATCACAGAAGAAACAGTAAAGTTTTGTGAGCTTTTGAAAGAAATTTATACTGATTTTGGATTCAGCGACATTAAGGTCAAATTTTCCGATCGTCCTGAAGTTAGAGCTGGAACTGATGAAACTTGGGATAAGTCAGAAAAGGCTTTGATGACGGCGGCAAAAGCTTCTGGTCTTGAATGTATTTTGAATCCAGGTGAAGGGGCTTTTTATGGGCCAAAACTTGAATTTGTACTGAGAGACGCGATTGGTCGTGATTGGCAATGTGGCACTTTGCAAGTGGATTTTGTTCTACCTGAGAGACTGAATTCTGAATATGTTACAGCAGGAGGAGGAAGGTCTATACCAGTAATGTTACATAGAGCTGTTATAGGTTCATTCGAGCGTTTTATTGGTATCTTGATTGAGCAATTTGCTGGTAAATTTCCACTATGGCTTGCTCCTGTGCAGGTTGCTGTTGTTACCATTACCAGTGAAGCTGATGCTTATGCAAAAGAGATACAAAAAGCTTTAAATGAAGCTGGAGTTAGGACAGAGCTTGACATTTCTAATGAAAAGATTAATTATAAAGTCCGTGAATTTTCCTTAAAGAAGACTCCAATAATTGCAGTTGTTGGTAAGAAAGAAGAGGAAAATGGCACTGTTGCAGCAAGATTCTTAGGATCTGAAGAGCAAAAAACAATGAAACTTTCTGATATCATTGATATGGTGCAGAAAGAAAATAAAAAATATCTTTAAGAGAGGAAAAAAGCAAACTGTGAGTAAGAGTAAAAAAGATAATTTTCCTAAAGCGAATAGAGACATAAGAGCTAGGGAAGTGCGCCTTGTTGGTGCTGATGGTGAGATGATAGGGGTTGTATCTATCGAAGAAGCAATGAGAAAAGCCTCTGAAGCTGGTTTGGATTTAGTAGAGATTTCGCCGCAAGCAGAGCCTCCCGTGTGCAAAATACTAGATTTTGGTAAATACAAATATGAATCCAAAAAACGTTTGCAAGATTCCAAAAAGAAGCAAAAAGTTGTTGTCCTGAAGGAAGTAAAATTCCGTCCTAACATTGGTCAGCATGATTTTGACATTAAGGTGCGTCATATTGAGAAATTCTTGGCTGAAGGTGATAAGGTTAAGGTGTCTTTGTGGTTTAGAGGTCGCGAGATAGTTCATAATGAAATTGGGGCCGAGTTATTTAAGCGTATTATAGAAGTTGTTGGGGATAAATCAAAGCTTGAGCTTGAGCCTAGGCTTGAGGGTAAGCAAATTATGATGATAATGGTACCACCAAAGGTTGCAGCTCCGGAGTAGCGGCAGTTCTATTGTCATCCCGGTTAAGATGGGGATCCAGGATTTAAACATTTCCTAGATTCCTGCCTCCGCGAGCAGGCATTGTTGCGTGGATAAGTTGTGTGGAAATTGGGCTATTATTTTATTCAGTATATCTTGGCATTCCAAGTGAAGCAAAAATATTTAGTCTCCTGTGAATAAAGCTTAGTTAGAAAATCATGGCGCAGCAAAGCGCCCAACAAAGAAATGTTACATTAGTTCGAGAGATTCATGATCACCCTCCAACTCATTTAGCTGGTATTGAAAACTTAGTAAGAGAAAAATTAAAAACAAAAGATGTTATTGTTATATTGGGTTTAGAAGATGATAATATCCATACACTAACTATTGATGCTCAGCCAGTACTTCGAAGAGGCCAAAAAACTTCTTCACAGCAAATAGAAGAATTTAAAACAATACACCACAGACAAGAATATAAAGAGATGTTTGAAAGATTACTATCTGATATTCCACCTAACAAAAAAATCATAGTTGTTGGTATTGATGATGCTGAGTTAGCAGCCTCTAAGGATTCAATATCTTTAGGCACAAGACGCGATAGAGCTATGAAAGCTAAAATTGAAGCTGCTTGCGATATACACGGTGCGAGTGAATTAATATGCGCTATAGTTCAGCTCATATATTTGACCCTACCGATAAAAGACAAGATCAAGGAAAACGTTTGGGGTTAATACTCAATGCCGATCCAAGAATAAACTTGATGGTAGAAAATTTTTATCCAGAAGGTACAGAGGCTCATGTTTTGGTACAAAAAGATATAGATGCTTTTAAACAACATCATCAAGCAAGACGAGAAGAACGCCACGAAGCTAAAGGGTTATCTCTTGCCAGTAGCAGCAGAGAATCTCTGTCCCACTCTACTCCCGTACACTTTCGGATGAAGAAAAGCTAAACCAGAGGATACATGCATTAGAAAACACTCCAGCAGCAAAAGCAGCAGGTATTATCCAGGTGCATCATTAGATGAAAAGGCTTTTATAGACGCATTCGTAGCTAAAGTGCGACGAGATTCTGTAGATCTTACGTGCTCACCAACATTATCTAGACCTTCTTCTGAAAGATCTAAAACTCCATCTCCGACTTACCCTGATTAAAAATAGTAAAATAGATGATAAATCCTACGAAGAGCAGTTAAATATCTGGATTCAGAGCTGTGATTTAAGAAAAATGATGGTTTCGGTTGAAAAAAGTAACGGTAGGATGCCGCATGCAGAGGCGAAAAAAAAAGAAAAAATAAAATACAGACACCTCATTAGTAAAAGCTCTCTAAAGGTGTTTTTGTAAAAATCTATTATTTAGACGATCGAGACCAAATACATATGTTAAAAAGAGGGATCTGAAATATAAAGAATTATTCTAAAACAATTATATATGTTCTATATTGTGATGTAACTAACTGGCATTGCTAAGTAACAGTTGACATGGGATTTGAGTACTGTTATA
>JBEAVG010000100.1:0-9235 GCA_041161045.1 Pseudomonadota bacterium | reverse complement strand
GTGCTCACCTACTATAGTAGGCTGCGCTTCTCGAACACTCATCGCCTAGCATCCATTTAATTTTGATGAGAGACTTGTTTTTTTGAAAATTATTGTCTGCGTTGTTGATTCGTGTATCTGCGCGTGCTCACCTACTTTAGTAGGCTGCGCTTCTCGAACACTCATCGTCTAGCATCCATTTAATTTTGATGAGAGACAGCAAACTTTCCTCTTAGTATTCTTGTTTTAAGTTATTTTCTAGGGTGAACAAACCCTCATTAAATCGCCTATGCGAACATTTAGCGCATCAGGCGATATATTCAATAAGCAATGATTTTAAGGATTATGGATTATTCCTCCTGTAATTGGTGCTTTGACACCAGTGGTGCTTGGTATGCTGAGTGGTTTTTTGTCTAAAGACCTTACTGCTAGATATGCAAAAATTTGAGCTTCTAGCGCTTTGCTATTCCAGCCTATTTCGTCAGCGATTGATGCTATTGCATTATATTTTTCTAGTTTAATTTTAAGTTCGGATAATATTACAGGGTTATTCCATCCTCCACCTGATAAGATCCATTTTTGTGGAAGTGGTTTATTAAATAAATTAGCGCTCCTGATTATGCTATCTGCAGTGAATGCTTCTAGAGTTCTGCATGAGTCTTCTATGCTTATTTCAAAAAATTCATTTGGTATTTTCATGTCTCCTATATCCAGAGATTTAGGTAGTGGCATATTAAAAAAATTCTTTCCATTTTTAGTTATAGATTTTGCATATAATAACTCGATTAAATTCTCATGAACTTTGCCGTTCATTCCATATTTTCCAAAGAGATCCATATTTTCTAGACCTTTTGAAAATTCTTTTACCATTTTATCTATCAAGCCGTTACCTGGACCTGTATCAAAGGCTATTAAATCCTCTAGATTTTCTGTTGGAATAATCGTGATATTTGATATTCCTCCACAATTTACTACAACACAAGGTGTTAGTTTGTCTCTAAGTGCTAGAGCTCTATGGTAGAGTGGCGCAAATGGAGCACCTTGACCACCGTTTTTGATATCATTAGATCTGAAATCGCTAACTACTTTGATTCCTAGTTCTTTTGCCATTCTAGAGCCATCACCCAAGATTATTGATATTGAGTTTTGTGGTTGATGATAAATTGTCTGCCCATGATACCCTATTACATCAATATCTTTCGGTGAATATTTATAGGTTTCTAATAGTAGATTTACTGCTTCTATGTGTAAATTTGTAGATAGTGTTATTATTTCGGAAGTTTCGTTGTTTGGCGGTAAAGTTCCATTAGCGTTCCTGACTTTTTCTTCGAAGTTTTTAAACTGTGACTGTGTTTGTTTTGTATATTCTGTTGATATATTAGATAGTTCTCTAATATAACGCTCTCCATCCGTTTCTATAATTGCCGCATCTATTCCATCCATAGATGTACCACTCATTAGACCTATCGCAATTTTTTTATTCATTCTAATTACCATATTAATTTAGATCTACATTGTAGCTATAACACACCTTCTGCACTAATCATTCATGATGATCCAGATTTCTTTATATAATTCATTTTTCAGTACATAATCTATTATTCTTTGTATTAGAATTATTAGATGCTTAGCCAGTTTATAAAAGATATCAGATCATTAACAAAAAATATATCCTGCATTTCATTGATTTGCGTGATGTTACTTTTATCTGGATGTAGTGGAGATATAGGTGAATGTATTGACGCTGATGATTTTGGATTTGCTAAAATTGATGTTTCTTCAAGATATGATCCAAAAGTTATTGTAGGAGAAAAAGAAAATCAAGTAGCTCCATGGATAGACAATAGCCTTATACTTAATGGGAAGCCATTAATGATAATGGTTAAAAATTGGGATTTTGTTCCTGATGGGAATTTTTCCTCAACAGTATCTGCTTGGTGCCCATGGTATGGTAATGAAAATCATTCAGCGAAATTATCTGGATTTTGTGAAAGGCTTATTGAGTGTAGTTATGATAACGACCAAATGTGTATTAACCCAGTAATTACTAATTCTCCATGTCTAATGAAGAAAGGGGTGGGGCTTTATGCATATCTGGCGCAGAAAGGCGATGCGCTACCTAACTCCTCAGTAAATAAGATGCGGAATCCTGGTCTTACAATGCATATAGGAGAGCCAACTCAAGGCTATCAGATATTTGATGTATCTTCTGGTGGGCGTGTTGCTCCTGCTGGTGGAGTGGTTTATAATTATGATGGAGATCAATCCTTAAACTCTGATAGATTGGGATTTGTTAATCAGAGATTGTATTTCAAGATTTTAGATAGTCATTATGATGATAATAACGGACAATATAAGGTTTATATAAAATCCGGAGTTTTTAATGGTGGGTGGGATCCTATCACTTGGTGTATTAAATTGGTCAAGGATAGATTGTTTGGAAGTAATGATCCAGACGATCCTACAGTAGAAAGATATGGTATTATTAGAGCTATATATCAAGGCATAGTAACAAATTCTGGGTATGTGGATACTATAAGAGCTATGCTTATATTATTCATAATTTTTACAGCTATATCTTTTTTACTGGGATCTATAGAAATTACCCAAGCAGAAATGATAAAAAGGGTTCTTAAAGTAGGTATAATAGCTGCTTTGATAGATCCTGATATTAGCTGGGACTTTTTTAATCAATATCTGTTCATATGGTTTTATGAAGGAACAGAGTTCATTGTTAGTATATTAGAATCGGTTGCTGCTTCTGGTCCAGGTAGTAGCAATCCATTAGATTTTTTCTTTTCTCACCAGATTTTTATTAAATTATTCTCATTGCTGTTAACAAGTTCTTATGGTTGGATATATGTTACCATATACTTAATAATGCTTGTGTTTATAGTAAATGTATTTTTCGAAGCGGCAGTAATATATATGACTGCTTTGATAATGATGGGTCTTCTTATATGTCTTGCTCCTATTTTTATAGCTTTATATCTTTTCGAAGCTACAAAATCATTTTTTGAAAATTGGCTTAAGCAGCTTATTGGTTATTTTGTGCAAATAGTTCTTATATATGGGGGGATATTGTTTATGACCCTTATAATAAGAAATCAAATTTATAATACATTAGGGTTTAGAGTTTGTGTTAATCCTATTCTGAATATGCCTGGGCTTGAGCAATTGATGCAAGGCTCTAAATTAATTTCGCAAGTGACTGGTAGTAAGACCTTAGAAAATGTAGTATCATTATTTAGATTCTGGATGCCAGATATAAAAACTTGGTCTCAAGTTAAAGGGATTAAGGATGACTTGCCAACAATACCTATTCCTAAAGATCATTTTCAAACACCTCAAGATAGTGTTCTTGCGGCTGGATTTACTAATACATCTCCTGGTGAGGGAGAGTATTGTTATGCATATGCTTGTTTTGGTAAAAGATATCCGGATCTTCCATTTTTAGATCCTCAAAATCCTTATGAATTGAGCATCATGAATGATTTGCGTACTGGGAATTTTACGAATTTTAGTGGTTTAATAGTTGTAATTGTATGCGTATATTTAATGAATATATTCAATTCTACTACAGTTAGCATATCCAGATTTTTATCTAGCACTTCTGGTAATCTAGGAGACAGTGCTTCTGCTGGTCAAAGTGCTGCTAGTTCTATGATGTCTACAGCTACTGCTCCTGTCAGGAATCTTGCAAATAAAGCTAAACAAAATGCTAGAAGTGCTGTGCATGATTTCTTTAGGGAGCAAAAAGGTGAATATATAAATAAACCATGGAATAAACTAAGAGATAGTAGGATAAATGCAGAAGCTTTATCTTATTCTGCTGCTGGTAATGTAGTCAAGAGAGCTGAATCTGAAACAGGATTAAAGCATTCAGATATAGTCAAGTATCAAATAGATAAGTTTAATCATAGAGATAAAATAGCAGAGCTTTATAAGAAAGAAGGCTTTTCTTTAAAAGAAGCACATAATTTAAGTTCTAAAATAATAGATTCTCCATCTAGTTCGCATAAGGATCTGATTGCTAAATCTTTAGGAAATACTGAATATTCAAAACTTTCGCTGGATAAACAAAAGAAAATTGATGAGCTTGCAAGTAGAATTGCTGCTAATGAAGATTATAAGAAATTTTCTGCTGATAAAAAGAATGTAGAAAAATTCCAGCAAGCATATTTTGAAAATTACAAAGAAATGTCTGCGCAAGGTTTGGGTAAAAGAGATGATGGTAAATCTAAGGTCTTAAATTTCTTAGATGGTATTAGAGACAATATGAATACTATTAGACAAGAAGAGCAAGCTCAAAGACTTGAGAAAGGTCAAAAATGGCTTACAAGAAGTGACGAATTAAAGAGCGCAGTTACTGGTGGCCTTGCTAGGGGTGCAGATAATGAAATTATGTATAATGACAAACAACTAAGGACCTATAACGAGGTGCTAGCTCAAGAGAGGCTTGTGAAAGAATATTCAGAGCATCAAAAAATGGTTAATATTGAAACCACTACTCTAGGGAAAGATTTCCAACGTCCCGAGTATTTAGCGGAAGTAAGAAGCAAAAATCCTGAATTAGTAGGTCATTATGATGATTTAATTCAGAAAGACATAGAATATTCAGTTACTCTTCAACTAAGTCAAATCAAAAAAGGTGATACTTATATGAAAGAGAAGATGAGCGATTCTGAGCTCATGAAATCTATTGATTCATTGCAGGAAGCTAAATCTCGAATAGCTCAAAATGATAGATACTTGACTGAGGGTGTGGAAAATCTAACTCCATCTTCTGCAATAGAGCTTGATAGACGTGTTGAATATATAAATAATTCTGTTGATTCGCATATTCAGGAAGTTAGTAACATTTTGGTTTCGCGTGGGATAGATTATAGAGGTAAGCAACCTGAGGCTAGAAGTTACTCTGAAATGTTTTCTCAAACTAGATCTCAAGATTCTTCATCTGATCGTGTGTCTGCTACGAGAAATGTGGAATCTCATTCTGGTACGCATGAATCATCTGCTACAGGTCGTAGCATTAGTAGCTCAAAAGATCGGAATGAATCATCTGCTACAGGTCGTAATATTACTAAAGATAGAAAAGAAGATAATAATGGGAAAAGATAATTCTTAGTATTATGTGCGTTCTATACTTGAATAATGCTGATTTCTATAATAGATTATATGTGATTAATATTGGGATATCCTTATGTTTAGAATAGTATATGTTATTTTATTGTTGTTGTTAACTTCATGTGGAAAAAGAGAGGGAGAAGTGCCAGTGCCAAAAGCTGCAAAAATTGACCACGAGACTACAGTTGGTAGTGAGATATTACGTGATAATTATTTTTGGATGCGTGATAAAAAATGGCCTAAAGAAGTTTCAGACACTGCTATTCTTAATCATCTAAAGGAAGAAAATACCTATACTGCTTCCTTTTTTAAAGACGTCACTGAAGTTAAAGATAAGCTTTTTAACGAAATAAAAGGGCGTATAAAGCTTACGGATCAGGATATATATACGAAAATAGATAATTATTACTATTATACAAGAACTGAGGAAGCTTTAAATTATCCTATTTATTGTCGTAAATTTGGTTCTCTTGAGGCTCCAGAGGAAATTATTTTAGACGTTAATAAACTTGCGGAAGGTAAGAAATTTACTAAAGTAAATGTTCTTTCAGTGAATCCTTCTCATAGTAAAATGGCTTATGCCGTTGATTATTCTGGGAATGAAAAATGCGAAATTAAGATATGGGATTTTGAATCTAATCAATATATGTCAGATACTATAAATGATTGTGCTGGTAATATTGTTTGGCACAATACAAAAAATGGTTTTTTCTATACGCCTGTTAGAGATGATCATAGAACTGATACGGTTATGTTCCATGAATTAGGAAAAGGATCAGAAGAAGATAAGAAAATTTTTGTTGAAGATAATAGTTCTTTCCAAGTCGGAATCAAGAAATCTCGTAGTGGAAAGTATTTATTTATTGCTTCAGAAGGGCATGGTATATCAGAGACCCGTTTAATATCTTTAGATGATGATGCTATGATATTAAATCTTGTCAAAGCCGCTCAGAAAGATGTGCAATATGATGTACAGCATAACGGTGATTATATTTATATGTTTACAAATGATGCTGGACCGAATTTTCGAATTTTACGTACGGAAATTTCTAATCTCAGTTATGATAATTGGGTAGAGTACATACCTTTAGACAAATCTAAAGCTCTTGAATCTTTCGATATATCAGAAGATTATATGATGCTTTCCTATAAGAAAGATGGTCTTCCTTTGATAAAAATTCTTGGTATCAAAGATGGAAGGGCTCAGATATTAACTTTTCCTGATGAGGCCTATACGGCATCTCCTTACGTATCTAACTTTTTAGAGAATGATTTGAGAGTTGAATATTCGTCTCTTGCAAGGCCAAGAACAATATATTCATATGAATTTGATAAAAACACACTTCATATAATGAAAGAAACAGAGATACCTACAGGTCATCAAGCTGCTGATTATGAGGTTAAGAGAATTTGGGCTATGAATGGTGATGTTAGAATACCAGTTAGTATAGTTTATAAAAGAGACTTGTTAAAAGGTGATGGATCCAATCCGCTTTACCTTTATGGCTATGGCTCTTACGGTATAGAAAGTGCTCCATCTTTTAGATCAACAATTCTCTCATTAGTTGATAGAGGTTTTGTCTTTGCTATAGCTCATGTTCGTGGTGGGGATGATATGGGATATGAGTGGTATCTTGATGGTAAGCTTTTGAACAAGAAGAATACATTCGATGATTTTATATTATGTACAGAAGCTTTAATTAATGAGAAATATACAAGTAAGGGTAATGTTGTAATAATGGGTGGTAGCGCTGGTGGTATGCTAGTTGGTGCTGTGGTTAATATGAGGCCAGATCTTTACAAAGCTGTAGTTGCTCATGTTCCATTCGTAGATGTTATTAATACCATGCTGGATGATACATTGCCATTAACTCCTCTTGAATATAATGAATGGGGTAATCCTAAAGATCAGAAATATTTTGATTATATGAAATTATATTCTCCTTATGAAAATATAATTGCGCAAGATTATCCTCACATTTTCGCAACTGCTGGGCTTTATGATCCAAGAGTCGGGTATTGGGAGCCTGCAAAATGGGTTGCTAGACTTAGAGAATTAAAGACAGATGAGAATGTTGTGCTTCTTAAAACCGACCTTGAGTCTGGGCATCAGGGGTCTTCAGGGCGTTTCGATAGATTTACTGAAATAGCTGAAGAATATGCTTTCATACTGAAAGTGTTCGGTATCCAAATATGATTCTGGAGTTGATGCCTTTTATACAAGGGTTGATGTTGGGTTTCAGTTTGATAATCGCCATCGGCCCACAAAATTCTTTTGTTATAAGGCAAGGTATATTAAATAATAATATTTTTATAATAGCTCTTACATGCTCTCTTTTGGATGCGGCACTTATATTTGCTGGTGTAATGGGGTTTGGCTCTGTTATTGTACCCGAAAGTTCAGGATTTAAAATCATAGTAGTTTGTGGAATCGTTTTTTTTCTTTATTATGGATTTAGATCTTTTCGTTCTTCGTTTAGTGATTCAGAAGATATATTATTTGTAAGCGAAAAAAATGAAAGAATAGGCTTTACAGAATCTATTTTAAGCTGTTTGGCTTTGACTCTTTTAAACCCTCATGCATACCTTGATACTGTTGTTCTTATAGGAAGCGTTGGTGTAAGTTTTGTAGGTAATGATAAAAATTTATTTGCTTATGGTGCGATCTGTGCATCATTCATATGGTTTTTTGGTATAGGTTACGCGGCTCGCTTTCTATTGCCTATTTTTCAAAGGCCTATTTCATGGAAGATTTTAGACTTTATAATAGGTGTCATGATGTGTATAATAGCAGTTTCGCTTATTTGGTTTATAGCTTAAGGTATAATATGTTTAGGAGTTTTATCTATAGAATTTTTTCAGCAATGATTCTATTTATTTGTTCTACAGCATTTGCTACGCAAAATGTAGGAGTTATAATACCTATGGAGCATTCGGCGCTTAGTCAGATTGTGCAAGGTATAGAAGATTCTTTATCAGGGGAAGATATAAAACTAGTTATAAAAAATGCTCATGGTGATAATAATATTATGTCAACTATCATTCGTCAGATGGCGGATATGGATATTATCATTCCGATAGGTACGCAAACTAGTCAAATGGCTATTGCTCATATCCATAACAAGCCGATAGTATGTACAGCTGCTAAGATAGATCCAAAAAATGGTGCTCAAGTAACAGGTGTAAATGACGAAATTCCGGTCAGCTCATCATTCAGCAAATTACCAATGTTAAAGGATGTAACTGTTGTTTATAGCGCAAGTGAAAAAGTTGCGCCAGAGGTAGATGAGCTTAAGAAATATGCTGCTTCAAATGGCATAAATCTTCATTCGATCATGATTCAATCACTTGCTGATCTTCCTGTATATATAAAGAATGCGGATGAAAAAACTCAAGCATTTTTAATACTGAAGGATCATCTTATTGTTAGTGGAGTTAATGTGATTTTGCAAGAAGCTTGGAAAAGGAAAATCCCATTAATTGCCTCAGATGAAGGCTCGATAACTCAAGGAGCAACAATTGCTATTGGAGTTAATGAGAGAGATATTGGGGTGAATGCTGGTATGATCACTAAAGAAATTCTTCACGGAAAAAAGGCTTCAGAAATCCATTATAAAACTATGGATAAATTAAGTCTTTTTGTGAATGTGAAATCTTTTGCCAAACAAAATATCTTAACGCAAGAGGAATTGTATAAATTAGGATTGCCCTTAGTTGAAGTTGGGAAGGACTAAATGTCAATTTTTCTTACAAGCCTTGAGCAAGCATTGATTTTTTTACCACTTGTTCTTGGTATGTATATAAGTTATAGGATTCTTAATATAACTGATCTTACAGTTGATGGAACATATGTGCTTGGAGCGGCTGTTTTTGCTCAAACGCTAGACTTAGGAGTGTTTGTGGCTATATTTCTTAGTCTTTTAGCCGGAGCATTAGTTGGATCTATTGTGAGTTATATGCAAAAAGGAAATGTGGTTAATGCTCTGGTTGTGGGGGTATTGTGTAGCTTCATGCTGTATTCTGTTAATTTGCAGGTGTTAGGCAGACCAAATGTTTCTCTTCTAGGCAAAGATAGTATTATAACTATCTTAGAGATTAATAGTTGGTTTGTTCCTCTTATTGTAGTTGG
>JBEAVG010000097.1:0-5588 GCA_041161045.1 Pseudomonadota bacterium | reverse complement strand
TCCATGAGGCAACTAAGGGTTTATCAAGGATTATTCTTGGAAAGATAAAGGTAGATATTGATCCTTATAATTTCTACTAGGCTGATGTTCTAAATTATTAGATATGCCCACAAGCTTTTACTTAAACCTCGGAAATATCTAAGATTGAGCCCATAGATTTCATCAATGCTGAGTCAGAAGAATCTACTCCTGAGCGTGTGTCTGCAATAAAGTCTGAGTCCAAAAAATGTAATTTTAATATTAAAGAAGTGCTATCATCTAGACACTTTATGGGGCATACGCTGCTTGAATAAGAGCTCTCCACAGATGATACAAAATCATACCATAACTTTGGATTAAAAACTGTTTCAAAACATTTATAATTAGTTCCATTATGAGAGATATTGCCTTTAGAATTATACATCAGCTCTATAGCGCTTTCTTTAGATGCTTTTGAAGTTATTTGAATCGATGTTATTTCGCACAAAACTTCAGGCGAATATTTTAATTTAACTTTCCAATTTTTATCCTCAAAAGATTGTGATTGATGATGTAATGGAAGAGTGAGGAAAGGATATTGTCCAGTTTTACCAATCAGATATAAATAGTCTGAGTAATGTATATCTTTTTCATTACTATTGCTTTCGGCTAGTAGTATTTTATTGTCTGTCCAAAAAAGGCCAAGAAATTCTTCTGAATGAAACAAGTCAAGAGCGTATTGCTTAAGTTGTAATATTACTTTGCCGGAATAGAATTCCCCTAAATATTTTTTTGAATAGCGAATTTTTATATCAAAATCCCGCATTTTAAAATTTGTTTCAAATTTATGGGGTCTATGTAGGCTACACTCATTTGGTTTGAAATCAATTGTAAATAGGGTTTTATCGGAAGAATCAAAAAATTTTATTGATCCTTCAGTTATATCATTTGAATCTGCAACCTTACAATCAAGTTTTGCGCTAGTTATTTGAACTGTACGCGATTCAGATCTTATCTTATATGTATCATACGTCAAATCTCTTTTAAAAGGTATTTTGGCTGTTATATTTTTCATGAGTGTGGTTTAATTTAAAATTACATCAGAATCAAAAGTTAATACATCTTTATTATTTTGTCAAATAAATTCTTAAATTTATATTTTGTTTAAGTGGGGTATAAAATATAGTGTATTGGTCTTTGTTGAATTATAAAGGGTTGAAAGAAAATTATGCTCGTACGCTCTTCATTTAATCCTTGAGATTGTAAAAGTTCATAATTAGTCTTATATGTAACTTTGAGGGCATATCATGTATAGCATCATAAAGTCTCAAGAGGTCAAAAACATCATCTTGAGCATTTTTTCTTGACTTAGTATCATGCTCGAAATATGATATAGTATATCTTGAGCGTAATAGAGGTCACGATGTCCGATCCAGTATTTATTGGCCGAAAAGCCGAATTAGAGAGGCTAAAAGCTTTATATAAAAAGAAAAGCTCTAGCCTTGTAGTCGTCAAAGGGCGAAGGAGAATTGGAAAAAGCAGGCTGATAGGGGAATTTGCTAAAATATCTAACGCTCAAACATTCTGGAGTTTTGCAGGACTCGCTCCGGAAGATGGCATTTCCGCGCAACAACAAAGGGATAATTTTGCACGGCAACTCGCATTGATGCTAAAAATCCCGCCTATGACTTTCTTGGATTGGAGCGACGCCTTTGAACATTTGAGCCTTCATATTAAGCCGGGGGATATCATTCTACTTGATGAGATTTCGTGGATGGGATCAAAAGACCCTAGCTTTATACCTAAACTCAAGGCTTGGTGGGACAAGCAAACGATGCATGTGTTACTTGTGTTTTGTGGATCAGTATCAACCTGGATTGAAGAAAATATCCTCAAGAGCACAGCATTCTTTGGGCGCGTCAATTTAACGATTAGCTTAGAGCCGCTATCCATTCCCGAAAGTGCAGAGTTCTTAAGAACGCTTGGCATGCAGCTTTCTCATTATGATATGTACAAGTTGCTCAGCATTGTTGGCGGTGTCCCATGGTATTTGGAGCAATTCAATTCTAATGTGACTGCTGATGATAATATCAAGCAACTTGCCTTTGAAAAAAACGGCCTACTTGTTACTGAATTCGACCGCATTTTTCATGATCTCTTTAATGGCAAAGGCGCTACATATAAGAAAATCCTAGATAGCCTTAAAGAAGGTGCTAGAACTTTATCAGAAATTAGGCAGAGCATAGAATTTGCTCACAGCGGCACTCTGAGCCAAATGATGGATCATCTCATTGTTGCAGGCTTTGTGATTAAGAAATCCTTATGGTCATTTAAAACGGCTCAGCCCCTAAAGCAGAGCTTATATAGAATCTCAGACCCATATATGAGGTTTTATCTCAAAGTCATAGAGCCAAATCTGGGCGCTATTTCTGATGGTGGATTCGATCAAGTGCCCTTATCTACCATGCCTGGATTTGAAACACATATGGGATTGCAGCTGGAAAGCTTGCTTTTACAAAATCGTCTACTGTTGCTTGAAAAATTAGGCATCTCACCTGTTGATATTGTGCGCCAGGGGCCTTATAGGCAAACGAAAACCACAACTCAACAAGGCTGCCAAATTGATTATCTAGTGCAGACCAAAACAAACAGCTTGTTTATTTGTGAATTCAAATTTAAAAAACGTGAAATAAGTGGCGAAATCATTACTGAAATGCAAGACAAGATATCAAGATTGAAAACGCCAAAAGGATTTGCAAAGGTAGCGGTACTGTTTCATTTAAGCGGTGTCGCTTCTTCTGTCGCTACAAACCCTTACTTTTATCGCATTGTCGATATTGCAGACTTTTTGGAAACTGATAAATAAATTACTTAAGTTACTTAAGGGGCATTAGAAATTACTATGACAACCTTCCATTCCAACATCATCAACATTTACGGATCCCCCTTCGCAGCTACGCTGCTTCGGCGCGACAAGGAAAAAGGCAAAGCGCTTGTCCGACGAAGCCTTGGCGAAGGCGGATGGCTAAATGAACTGCCTGAGCTTGTTTCAGCAATAGCTTCAAGGTTAGATTTGCATGATTTACAGGAGGTCACGAATCTTACATACAACTATGTGCTATCAGGCTTTCAGGGCGATAACCCTATCATTTTAAAACTGGGACTTGATAATGAGGCACTAGCTCAAGAAGAGTTTGCACTCAAGTGCTTTGCAGGATATAGCGCAGTTAAGGTATTGGCCGAAGATGACTTGCCCGACGAAGCTTTAGCGAAGGCTGGGGGTATGTTACTTCTGGAAAGAGTAGTGCCTGGTGCGTCATTGCGAGGAGTTTGCGACGAAGCAATCCAGAACTGGATCGCGACGCTTCGCTCGCGATGACGAGTTAGAGTTCAGGATTTATTTGACTGGTATTTTGTGCATGTAATATTGGCTGCATGCTGGAATTTAGAAGATAATATTGATTCCAGTGCATTTCTTAGACTTGCTGCCAAAGCTTATCAATATGTTTCTTAGTTCCACCACCATATGTAAAAGTTTAAGTAGCTTGCGAACAGAATCCATGACAGATAAGGAACCATAAGCAACGAAACCGCTTTGATTTTTCGGTAAGCTAACCAAATTATCGTGCCGACAAGAATATCCATTAGCCCCAAAACTATGAGGGAAATGCCTGTTAAGTGGAGGCCAAAAAACAAGGGCGTCCAGCTCCAGTTTAAAATGAGCTGGGTCACGTATAAGGTTTTGATAACATTTAGTTTGGGGGAGGGTGATTCTCGCCAAATGAGCCAACCACAAGCGCCAATCATCCCGTATAAAATAGTCCAAGCAACAGGGAATACATAATTTGGCGGCGTTAGGGCGGAGCGATGTAAGGTGCTGTACCAGGTGCTAATTTCTGGTTTGGTAAAAGAGCCTATAACCGAACCAATTGCGATTAGCACAACGATCCAGAGGATTAAAGAGATGTGAGTTTTATTTTGCATTTTCATAAACGATAGACTCATTTTTTTGACTCAATTAATAAGCAAAGCATCTGCCTCAGAATCAGATATCCATTTCTTTTCTTTCTCTAAAACCTCATATTGCACGTCTGCGCGTTTTTTGTTTAAAGGTGATGCAGAGATATCTCTAGCCGCTGTATATTCTATGCCTATATATTGAATATTATAAGATTTAGCAATTTCTGCTACAGATTCTAGATGTTTAATTTTGTCATCTATAAAAATAATTTTATGAGGTGTGATTCCTGCATGTTGCAAAAATTCTTTAAGGGCTTCACCTTTAGAAGCAGCACTAGTAAAAACAATACCATTTTTAAAAACTGGCATGGGGCTATTTTTTGCTAATTCAGTGAAAGTTTTTGGTTGTAATTCTTGCCAAGACAACTCGAAATGATAACCATGTTTTTTTAATTCATTATAACGCCAGTCTTCCATAGATTCTATTTTGCCAAATCTTCCGGTGAAGCAATTTGTCAAAGCTAGCGCTTTAATTCCTTTAGATTGCAGATGAGATATGATATCTTTCATTTTTATATCAACAGGGCCGTTATCACGCTGAGTAAAAATAATGCTATAAAAAATATCAGCATTTTTCTTACCAACTGACTCTTCTAGCTTTTGATTGAGCTTTTCTAAGTGTTTCTTATTCTGCGTTTGAAGAATTTGATCTTTTGGTGCGATCAAAACATCATCAATATCAAAAATAACAAGAGTATCTTGGTCAATAGAAGCCAGAGTTTTTTCGATAACTTTTATATCATTTGTTTGGATAGTTTGTGCAAAACAAGTATTATGAAAACTTGCTAGAATTATAAAAATAAAACTTATAATTTTTTTCATTTCTTCCTATTTTTTCAATTTCCGCTTAAAACATTTAAAATAATCTGCTTCTGCACTTCAGCTTCAGCACTACCAAAGTCAATGACTGCAGAGAGTTTGTACATACTGCCACCGTCATTGCGAACCGAAGGTGAAGCAATCCAGTTTTTATTATTTCTGTGGATTGCCACGTCGCTACGCTCCTCGCAATGACGTTGAGAGGCAAGTTTGCGCGCAAGATTTGGGGTTGGAATCATAACTCCCCCCTTTTGATTTTTTCTAATATCAAACTTTTCAAGGCAGGTGTATTACCAACATTGTTGAATTCTAT
This sequence comes from Pseudomonadota bacterium, assembly GCA_041161045.1. Lineage (GTDB taxonomy): Bacteria > Pseudomonadota > Alphaproteobacteria > Rickettsiales > Rickettsiaceae > CANNRM01. The sequence continues at coordinate 478 of JBEAVG010000097.1, read as the reverse complement.
GTTTGGAACATAAGGTTCGTTATCTAAGCGCGGACGGTTACGATAAACCTTGATAGGAAAAGAGAAAGTGCCAGAACCACTTGGTAAAGGCAATGACCTAACTTCCATATACACTCTATCCGCTTTCGTCTTTTGCCCAATCAATATAACTTTTTTAGTCATAATTTTTAGTTCATCAATGAAATCTAGCGCGGCACTTACATTGAAAGAGTCAGTGATAACAATTACCTTAAAACCAAACTCTGACTCGGAAGTTATATTTTTTGTAGATCCGCAAGTTTCATAAGAATATTCCCTATAAAAAGAATCTCCTCTTTCCACGCTTCCTTTTAATCCTTCCTTTACACCTTGCAGCCATTGGTTGGTCGGATATCTTATCAGTAAAGACGAGATATGACTTAAGTTACCCTGACTTGCCCGCCAATCAACAAATACTTTCTTATTATGTAAGCATTTCTTTTTATGAGCGTATTTTTTG
>JBEAVG010000091.1:0-4173 GCA_041161045.1 Pseudomonadota bacterium | reverse complement strand
TCATTATAGAATTATAGAGCTTTTTAATTCCACAACTAAAATTATAAATCCCATGAAATGTAGTAACGAAATGTGCGCCAGTCCTCTTGGCTGCAAAATATGCACTCCACGCTGGAGCTCTAGATCTTGCATGAACTATATCTACTTCTTCTTCTCTAATTATTTCAGAAAGCTTTTTAATGTTATTATACATGCAAAATGGATTTTTGCTTGCAACATTCATTCGGATATACTCAGCACCAACAGAATGAACGCTATCAATTAAAGGACCGCCAGCAGAAACAACTATAGACCTATGACCTTTCTCCACAAGAGCTTTGGATATCTCTATGGTTCCCCTTTCAACGCCACCTGCAATTAATGTCGGAACTACTTGCAAGATGGTCATTTTCTTTTTATTATGATGTGCCGGCGAAGCCGGATTTCTTGTCATTTCAACAAAGAGTTTGATTTCAGAATGAGTAAAAAATATTACATATCTAAGGAAGTATTTATCTCCTATAATGAACACAAAAGCAAGAAAATTCTACCCACAATAGTTTTTCTTCATGGATTAAATTCTAGCAAAGCTAGTACAAAAGCACAATATCTAGAAAATTTTTGTAAAGAATCCGACATTCCATTTATTGCATTTGATGCTTTAGGACATGGGGAATCATCAGAAAAATTTACTGATCAATCTGTAGATTCATGGCTTACAAGCGCTGAAATATTCCTAAAAGACACATGCAGAAATGGTAGCATTTTAGTAGGTTCTAGTATGGGAGGATGGATCTCTATACTTATAGCAATGCGCAATCCTGATTTTGTAAAAAAACTAGTATGCGTAGCACCAGCTCCTGATTTTACTGAAGAAATGCTAGAAGGTTTTAGCAAAACACAAAAAGCATCTCTAGCCAAAAATGAAATAACTCTCTTAGAGATAGGACATTATATATATCATATAAGCCCTACCCTTATTCAAGAAAGCAAAAAACATCTTCTAATGCATAAAAATAAAATAGAAATTACATGCCCGGTAGATATATTACATGGTATGAAAGATACAGAAGTTTCTTATAAAAAATCTATAGAGCTAGTAAACAAGCTTTCAAGCAACAATGTCAAACTAACTCTAGTCAAAAATGGAACTCATTCCCTTTCTTCAGAGACAGATTTGGCTATGCTTTCTGAAAGTATAAAAATATCTGGCAGTTAAAATAATATTATAACAACAAAAATGGAGGCGCTTTATGGGAAATAAAATTAGTGGAATAAGTGACTATATGATAAGTATAAAAAATGCCGATATACCAGCAGTTCAAGCTTATATTAATGATTTTAAAGGATTAAATGCAATTGATCTTGTAAGTATGAATGGTGAAAATTCTCCTCTATTATTTGCCGCATCTAAACTTATTAATGAATTATCCGAAGTATTTAAACAAGGAGAAGCTGCACGTCCTTTAACCTTCAATGGATTCGGCAAATATGTCTCGCAAATTATAGAAATATATTTAATGATTCGCTCTCATATCAACGAAGAGTTTTCAGGATTTAAAGTTATGGATTTCATAAATCCAATCATAGAACGTAAAAAAGCTCAAAGCCAAGATTTAGCCTCTGTAGAGCTTAATGTACGGGAGTTTTTTATATCTTTAGAAAACAGAGATTACTATTCAAAAATTGAAGATGGATGGAAAATAAGTCTACCAGGATTCTTTCTAGATAGTGACTTTCACTTGATTCATATTGACTCAACTCATGCAGCTAATAGCTTTATATTAAAGCACGATGGTATGGTTGCTTTAGTTGCAGAACATCATGAAGATGATACACCTTTTTAGTCTGATGCTAAATATTTACAAAGACGATTTAGTAAGGTTTTAGTCTAAAGGCTAAAACAAATTTCCCCCAGTGGAAATAACTTCAAAACTGAAAATACTAGGGGGAAGATTCGCTATCTCTGTCAAAAATAGACGAGTAGTAGGAGATGAGTAGTCCGAGCACCTAAGTGATATTTGAGGAGCTTAAGAACTCGATACTCTCGACCCCAATCGGCATTTTTTATCAGAGACTACTAACGACCTAGCAGATTAAGCATTGTAGTACCCAGATTAGCTGGCGAATCAGAAACTGTTACCCCAGCGCTACGCAAAGCTTCATGCTTTGCCTCAGCTGATCCACTAGTGCTTGAAATAATAGCCCCAGCATGCCCCATACGCTTTCCTGGAGGGGCAGTAACCCCAGCTATGAAGCTTACTATAGGCTTTTTGATCTTTGATGATTTGATAAAAGCAGCACCATCTTCTTCAGCACTACCGCCAATTTCACCAATCATAATAATTCCTTGAGTTTCTTCATCTGCTAGAAACATCTCTAAGCAATCAACGAAATTAGTACCGTTTACAGGATCACCACCAATACCAACACAAGTTGTTTGCCCTAGTCCTACAGCTGTTGTCTGAGCCACTGCTTCATATGTTAAAGTGCCTGAACGAGATACTATGCCTATTTTACCTCTTTTATGAATATGACCAGGCATGATACCTATTTTACATTCACCAGGAGTAATTACGCCAGGACAGTTAGGGCCTATAAGCCTTGTATTAGATCCAACCAATGCCCTCTTTACTCTGATCATGTCAAGAACAGGTATACCCTCTGTAATACATACTACTAGAGGTATTTTGGCATCTATTGCTTCTAATATAGAATCAGCAGCAAATGCTGGTGGAACATATATCACGCTAGCATCAGCTCCAGTTTTATGGACAGCTTCGTCAACAGTATTATACACTGGAAGATCTAAATGCGTTTTTCCACCTTTACCAGGAGTAACCCCTCCAACCATTTTTGTACCATAAGCTATAGCTTGTTCAGAGTGAAAAGTACCCTGAGAACCTGTAAAGCCCTGACATATTAATTTAGTATTTTTATTAACTAGAATTGCCATTATATATCCTTAAAATATTTATTACTTACCAACTTGTGCAACAATTTTTTCAGCGGCATCTGCCAAATCATTAGCTGCAAGAATTTTAAGATCTGATTTTTCAAGTATTGATCTTCCAAGTTCAACATTAGTACCTGCAAGTCGAACAACTAGCGGAACTGTTATACCTATATCTTTTGCAGCATCTATAATACCTTCAGCTATGATATCACACCTCATAATACCACCAAAAATATTAACTAGAATACCCTGAACTCCCTTATCAGATAAGATGATTTTGAAAGCTTCTTTTACCTTTTCTCTATCAGCACCACCACCAACATCCAAGAAATTAGCTGGTTCAGCACCATAAAGTTTTATGATATCCATCGTCGCCATAGCAAGACCAGCGCCATTAACCATACAACCAATATTACCATCCATCTTTACATAACTTAGGTTATATTTTGCAGCCTCTGTTTCTAAAGGATCTTCCTCACTTTCGTCGCGCATAGCAAGAATCTCAGGGTGTCTAAACAAAGCATTATCATCAAAATTAATTTTAGCATCAAGTGCAAGAATCTTCCCCTGATCATTTACAACCAAAGGATTAATCTCTATTTGACTTGCATCAGTACCCATAAAAGCATCATAAGTAGATTTCACAATATCCATCATTTGTTTTGCTTGCTCTGCAGAAAAACCTAAGCCGAAAGCTATTTCTCTACAATGAAAGCTTTGAAGCCCCATTGCTGGGTCTACAGAAACTTTTATGATTTTCTCTGGAGAGTTATGAGCGACTTCCTCTATTTCAACACCACCTTCAGTAGATGCCATAAATGTTACACAGCTGCGATCCCTATCCATAACAACACTGAAATAATATTCCTTAATGATATTACACCCAGATTCCACATAAATTCTTTGAACCTTTTGTCCTTGAGGTCCTGTTTGGTGAGTTACTAAATTCATTCCCCACATATGGTGAGCAGCTATTTTAGCTTCACCCTGGTCACGCACCACTTTAACACCACCAGCTTTACCCCTACCCCCTGCATGTATTTGGGCCTTTACTACATAAAGCGGAGCATCAAAATTATCTATAAGTGTATCAATCTCTTTTTGCTTAGTTATCACTATGCCATGAGATGTAGGAACGCCATATTTACGCAATATCTCTTTTGCTTGATGTTCATGTATATTCATGAGTCTTATCCTTATTTGAAGTATTTTATAAATGTACACAGATACTATATCAC
>JBEAVG010000020.1:0-6804 GCA_041161045.1 Pseudomonadota bacterium | reverse complement strand
GTATAGCAGGTTGTTGCTCAAATTAGTTAAGATTTAGAATATTATTTAATGATAAATTATTCTTTTACACATATATCAAGAATCTTACTTCAGGTTGTATTGATGGCTGTATTTTTATTTTTACAGTTTTCGATGTGTCTTATTACAAATAAAAAAGGCTGAAAAATTTTATGAATAATACCCTCTTTGATTCACGTGCTATAGGTGCACGTACGAGAAAAAATTTTGGTCGTATCAATCTTGTGGCTTCTATGCCTAATTTGATTGAAGTACAAAAAAACTCTTACGAAAAACATTTTTTGCAAGTAGGTGTTGCTAGCAATAAAAGAGAAAATAGAGGGCTTCAAGCCGTTTTAAACTCTAAATTTCCTATTACGGACACTTCGAGTGGTGCTGTTTTAGAATTTGTTAAATATGATTTTGATCAGCCTAAGTATGATGTAGAGGAATGTGTTCAAAGGGGTTTTAGTTATTCTGCTCCTCTCAAGGTTACCCTTCGTTTGATAGTGATGGAAATAGATCAGGATACTGGTTCTATGGAAATCAAGGGTATCAAAGAGCAAGAGGGTTATATGGGGGATATTCCTCTAATGACCAAAAATGGTACTTTTGTAATTAATGGAACAGAGAGAGTTGTCGTTTCTCAGATGCATCGTTCACCAGGTGTGTTTTTTGATCATGATCATGGGAAGACTCATGCTTCAGGAAAATTCTTATATTCGGCACGTGTTATACCTTACAGAGGTTCTTGGCTTGATTTGGAATTTGATTCAAAAGATATTTTGTATTTTAGAATTGATAGAAAGAGAAAGTTACCTATTACTACGCTTTTAAAAGCTATAGGTATGACTACTGAAGATATATTTAATTTTTATTACGCTAATGTTTCATATACGAGTTCTAAAAATGGTTGGATTACTGATTTCTTACCTGAATCTATTATACCTCATAGATTAGAGGCTGATTTAATAAATGCTGAGACTGGAAAGGTTGCTCTGGAAGCGGGGCAAAAACTTACTCCACGTTTGGCTAAGAAGTTAGCTTCGGAAGGTCTAAAGACTGTAGCTTTGCCTGACTTAGAGCTATTAGGGAAGTTTTTGGCGCATGATATTGTAAATTCTAAGACTGGAGAAGTTGTAGCTAAGATTGGTGATGAAATAACACAAGAAATGCTTGATTCTTTTGTTGAATTGAAGATTAAGGATATAAGAGTTCTGGTTATTAATTCTCAAGTTGGTCCTTATATTAGAAATACTATTGCTATAGATAAAAACGATAGTCAAGAAAATGCTCTTAGTGATATTTTTAGGGTTTTAAGACCTGGTGAGCCTGCTACTGTTGAAGCTGGTACTCAGCTTTTCAATAGTTTGCTTTTTGATCCTGAAAGATATGATCTTTCAGATGTAGGTCGTATAAAAATGAATTCAAGGCTTGGTCTTGGTATTGCGGAAGAAGTTACTGTTCTTACTGCTGAGGATATTAAGAATGTTGTTAAGGTTCTTTTAGAGATCAGAGATGGTAAGGGTAATATTGATGATATAGATCACTTAGGGAACAGGCGTGTTAGATCTGTTGGTGAGCTTATAGAGAATCAATTTAGGGTTGGTCTTGTTCGTCTTGAAAAGGCTGTTCTTGAAAGAATGAGTGCTGTTGATATTGATACTGTCATGCCTCATGATCTTGTTAACTCGAAGCTTTTGGTTTCTGTAATCAAGGAATTCTTTGGAACTTCTCAATTGTCTCAATTTATGGATCAAACTAATCCTCTTTCTGAAGTGACTCATAAAAGACGTTTATCTGCTTTAGGGCCTGGTGGTCTTAATCGTGATCGTGCTGGTTTTGAGGTTCGTGACGTTCATACTACTCACTATGGTAGGATTTGTCCTATTGAAACTCCAGAAGGTCAGAACATTGGTTTGATCAATTCTCTTGCGACTTATGCTAGAATTAATAAACATGGTTTTATTGAAAGTCCTTATCGTAAGGTTGTTAATGGAAAGGTTACAGATGAAGTCATCTATCTGAGTGCGATAGAGGAGTCTAAATATAAAGTTGCTGTAGCTAATTCTCAAACAAAGAAAGATGGTACATTTACAGAGGATATGATCAATTGCCGTTACAATGAGAATTTTGTTATTGTTTCTCCGGCTGAGGTTGACTTTATAGATGTTACACCTATGCAGGTTGTATCGGTAGCTGCTTCTCTTATTCCTTTCTTGGAGAATGATGATGCTAACCGTGCTTTGATGGGATCAAACATGCAACGCCAAGCCGTGCCTCTTATTAGAAGCAGTGCGCCTTTGGTGGGGACTGGTATAGAGGCTGCTGTTGCGCGTGATTCAGGTGTAGCTTTGGTTGCTATAAATGATGGTGAAGTGGATCAAGTTGATTCTACAAGGATAGTTGTTCGTACTAGTGAAGATAAGAAAGATGGAGCTCCTGGAGTCGATATATATAATTTGATGAAATTCCAGCGTTCTAATCATAATACTTGTATTAACCAAAGGCCTTTAGTTAAAGTAGGTGATAAAGTTAAGAAAGGTGATGTTATAGCTGATGGTGCAAGTATGGAGCGTGGTGAAATAGCTCTGGGTAAAAACGTGCTTGTGGCATTTATTCCATGGAATGGTTATAACTTTGAGGATTCTATCGTTATTTCTGAGAAAGTTGTTCAGGATGATGTATTTAGTTCGATTCACATTGAAGAATTTGAGGTAGTAGCCAGGGATACAAGATTAGGCCCTGAAGAGATTACAAGGGATATACCTAATGTTAGTGATGAGTATCTGCGTCATTTGGATGAAGTAGGTATAGTTCATGTTGGTGCTGAAGTTAAGTCTGGAGATATTCTTGTTGGTAAAGTTACTCCTAAGAGCGAATCTCCTGTAACTCCTGAAGAAAAGTTACTTAGAGCAATTTTTGGTGAGAAGGCTGCTGATGTAAAGGATTCTTCATTGCATGTTCCTTCAGGTGTAGCAGGTACTGTTGTAGAAGTTAGAGTATTCTCTCGTCGTGGTATTGAAAAAGACCAACGTGCACTTGCTATTGAGAAGCAACAAATAGAAAAACTTGGAAAGGATCGTGATGATGAGCTTTCCATCATAGAACATTTTGTATTTATGCGTATTGAAGGTTTGCTAATGGAGCAGAAAGTTCTTAGCGGTCCTAAATCTGTAAAGGCTGGTACTAAGATAGATAAGGCTCTTTTAGGAACTTTGTCGAAAGGTCAATGGTGGCAACTTACTGTCGAAAATTCAGATGTTATGAATGAGATTGCTCAAATTAAGGAGCAATATGATAGCACAAAAGATATGCTGAATAAGCGTTTCACAAATAAGGTGGAGAAGCTTCAGAGTGGGGATGATTTACCTCAAGGCGCTCTAAAGGTTGTGAAGGTATTTATTGCTATGAAGCATAAGCTTCAGCCTGGTGACAAAATGGCTGGTAGGCACGGTAATAAAGGTGTTGTGTCACGTATTGTTCCTCAAGAAGACATGCCTTTCTTAGAAGATGGTACTGTTGTCGATGTTGTTTTGAACCCTCTAGGTTTGCCTTCAAGGATGAACGTAGGTCAGATTCTTGAAACTCATCTTGGATGGGCTTCTGTAAATCTTGGAAAACAACTAGGTGATTTGCTTCAGCAATATCGCGATAATGATATTGATGAGAAAGAGGTAAAGAATTTTGTTGCTAAGATATATGGTAATGATAGTTCTGTGACTGCTGAAGTTAACAAAATGAGTAAAGAGGTTCTGATTGAATCTTTTGCTGGTATTGAGAAGGGAATACGTTTTGCTACTCCTGTATTTGATGGAGCTAAGGTTGAGGATGTAAAGGACATGCTTGAGTTAGCTGGCGTTGATAGGTCTGGTCAGTCAAGAGTTATTGATGGTAGAACTGGTGAGTATTTTGATAGGGTTGTTACTGTAGGGTATAAATATCTACTTAAACTGCATCACTTAGTTGATGATAAGATTCACGCTCGTTCTATAGGGCCTTATAGCCTTGTAACACAACAACCTCTTGGAGGTAAGTCGCATTTTGGTGGCCAAAGGTTTGGTGAGATGGAATGTTGGGCATTGCAGGCTTATGGTGCTTCTTATACATTGCAGGAAATGCTGACAGTCAAATCTGACGATGTTACGGGTAGGATTAAAATTTATGAGTCTATCGTACGTGGAGATAATAATTTTGAATCAGGTATACCAGAATCGTTTAATGTGATGATTAAAGAATTCAGATCATTGTGTCTCAATATTCAACTTGAAACAGTTGATGAAGCTTAAGTTTGAGCTTTTTTTGAGTGGTATAAATTAATATTGCAAATAAGAGTAAATATATGACAGAAATAGTGAATTTTTACGGACAGATCAGTAGCACTCAGCAATTTGATCAGCTTAAGTTGAGCATTGCGAGTCCTGCTCAGATCAGGTCTTGGTCATATGGTGAGGTTACTAAACCTGAAACTATTAACTATCGTACTTTTAAGCCAGAAAAAGATGGTTTGTTTTGTTCTCGTATTTTTGGTCCGGTAAAAGATTACGAATGTCTATGCGGTAAATATAAACGCATGAAATATCGTGGTATTACTTGTGAGAAATGCGGTGTAGAAGTTACTACAGCTAGAGTAAGGCGTGAAAGAATGGGGCATATAGAGCTTGCAGCTCCTGTAGCTCACATATGGTTTTTAAAGTCTTTACCATCCCGTATTAGTGTTCTTTTGGACATTCAGCTTAAAGATGTTGAGAAAATTCTATATTTTGAAAGCTATGTTGTTGTTGATCCTGGTTTGTCTCCTTTGCAAAAAGGGGAGATTCTAAGTGAGGATGCTCTTATAAAGGCTCAGGATGAATATGGCGAAGATAGTTTTGTTTGTCAGATTGGTGCTGAAGCTGTTCAAAAAATGCTTGCAGATCTTGATCTAGAAGGATTGATGGTTCACCTTAAGGAAGAGCTTGCTGCTACTTCTTCTGATGCAAAGCGTAAAAAATTCGTGAAGCGTTTGAAACTTGTTGAAGATTTTGTTGAATCTGGCAATAAGCCTGAATGGATGGTTATGGATGTTCTTCCAGTTATTCCACCAGATATTAGGCCTCTTGTTATGCTTGATGGAGGTAGGTTTGCTACTTCAGATCTTAATGAACTTTATAGACGTGTTATAAATAGAAATAACAGACTTCGTAGGCTTCTTGAGTTAAAAGCTCCTGATATCATCGTGCGTAACGAGAAAAGGATGTTACAAGAATCTGTAGATGCTTTATTTGATAATGGTAGAAGAGGAAAGGTTGTTAAGAACAACAACAAACGTCCATTCAAATCGCTCAGCGATATGCTTAAAGGTAAACATGGTCGTTTCCGTCAAAACTTACTTGGTAAGCGTGTGGACTATTCTGGTCGTTCGGTGATTGTTGTGGGACCAGAGCTGAAGCTGCATCAATGTGGTTTGCCGAAGAAAATGGCTCTAGAGTTGTTTAAGCCTTTCGTGTATTCGAAATTAGAGCAATATGGTATAGCTGGCACTATTAAAGCTGCTAAGAAAATGATTGAGGCTGAAAGGCCAGAAGTTTGGGACGTGCTTGAAGAAGTAATTAGGGAACATCCTGTTCTTCTTAACAGGGCTCCTACGCTTCACCGTCTTGGTATACAGGCGTTTGAACCACTTCTTATTGAAGGTAAGGCTATCCAGCTTCATCCACTTGTTTGTGCTGCATTTAATGCTGACTTTGACGGTGATCAGATGGCTGTTCACGTTCCGCTTTCTATAGAAGCGCAGCTTGAAGCAAGGATTCTTATGATGTCGACAAATAACATTCTGAGTCCTGCTAATGGTAGGCCTATTATTGTTCCAGATAAAGATATTGTGCTAGGGCTATATTATTTGACTGCTGATTTGCCAAATGAGCCAGGTGAGGGGATGTCTTTCTCTCAAATGTCAGAGGTTCATCATGCTATGTATCATAAGGCTATTACTATACATAGTAAGATTAAGTTCCGTAAGATGATGCCTAATGCTAATGGTGAAATGGTTCCTACTGTTATTGAAACAACTCCTGGGCGTTTGATAGTAGGAGAGCTTCTTCCTGAATCGAAAAATGTGAGCTTTAAGGTTGTAAATAAGCCTTTAACTAAGAAGGATATATCGTCTGTTATAGACATGGTATATCGTTATTGTGGTCAGAAGGCTACAGTGATATTCGCTGATAAGCTTATGGGTCTTGGGTTTAAGCATGTGTGCCAGTCTGGCATATCATTTGGTATGGATGATATGGTTGTTCCTGAAACTAAGGGTAAGCATATTGACGCAACTCTTGGCGAAGTGAAAGAATTTGAGCAGCAATATGCTGATGGTTTGATTACTTTTGGTGAAAAATATAACAAAGTTATCGATGCATGGTCCAGATGTACGGATAAAGTGGCTGGTGATATGATGAAGAGCTTTGCTGCCGGTAGGGGTAATAAGGATGCTGCTGGTCATGAGAATTTCAATTCTATTTACATGATGGCGACATCTGGTGCTCGTGGTAGTGCTGCTCAGATTAAACAGCTTGCAGGTATGCGTGGTTTGATGTCTAGACCTTCTGGTGAAATTATCGAAACACCTATTATCTCTAACTTTAGAGAAGGTTTGACAGTTAACGAATACTTCAACTCTACGCACGGTGCTCGTAAAGGTCTTTCAGATACCGCTCTTAAAACAGCTAACTCTGGTTATCTTACAAGAAGGCTTGTTGACGTTGCTCAGGATTGTATCATCATGGGTGATGATTGTGGTACAAACGATGGCATAGTAGTATCAAGCATAGT
>JBEAVG010000009.1:0-15551 GCA_041161045.1 Pseudomonadota bacterium | reverse complement strand
ATTATTATTTTAGAATTTTATGAAAATTTTTCTATCGAAATATTTGAACTCTATAGACAAGAAGGGCCGTGTGTCTGTACCTTCTGGCTATCGCCTGATTCTCGGGGAACAACCTAATTCGGGTCTTGTAATATATCCTTCTATCAAGCACGAATGTCTTGAAGCTTGTAGCTTTAAAAGGCTTGAAGAGCTTAGTCAAATAATAGAGACGCTTGATCCATATTCTGAAGAAAGGGATGCTTTTGAGACTACGATTTTGGGTGAATCTATGCATTTATCTTTGGATAGTGAAGGGAGAGTAGTCCTGCCTAAAGCTTTGATAGATCATGCTTCTATAGGTGATAAGGTTTGTTTTGTTGGGAAGGGGCTTGTTTTTGAAATTTGGAATCCAGATAAGTTCGAAAAATACCTAATTAAAGCCAAGGAAAAGGCTAAATCTAGTCGCGGTCTCTTGCGCAATATAGGGGGGCAGTAGCTATGGATCATATTCCTGTGATGCTCAGAGAAGTAATGGATAGCTTAGCTCCTGAATTTGGAAAAACATATTTAGACTGCACATTTGGTGCTGGTGGATATAGTAGGGCAATATTAGAACGTGGAGCAAAAGTCGTTGCAGTGGATAGGGATCCTAGCGTAAAGCAATATGCAGATAAGCTTTCCGAAGAATTTTTGGGAGCTTTGAAGTTTGTAAATACAGATTTTGCTAATATAGATGGATATTCAGAAGGTAGAAGATTTGATGGAGTTGTGTTGGATTTAGGGGTCTCGTCTATGCAGCTTGATAGACCAGAGCGTGGATTTTCCTTTATGCATGAAGGGGATCTTGATATGCGTATGGGATCATATGGGAAAAGTGCAAAGGATTTTATTGCTAATGCTTCAGAGGAAGAATTAGCAAATGTGATTTTTGAATATGGAGATGAGAATGCTTCTAGAAGAATAGCTAGGGCTATAGTGCGCGCGAGAGAAGAATCATCTATACAAACTACAACAGAGCTTGCACAAATTGTGCGTAAGGCTATAGGGCATCGTCCTGGGAAGATAGATACTGCAACGAAGACTTTTCAGGCTATTAGAATTTGGGTAAATGATGAAATGGGGCAACTTAAATCTTTTTTATCACAAGTTGAGTCAATATTATCTATAGGTGGAAGGCTAGTTGTGGTTACATTTCATTCATTGGAAGATAAGATTGTTAAAGAATATTTGGTGATGAATTCTCCTAAGAAAGTTGCTAGATCAAAATATGCTAAAGATCTTCCAGAAAGCTTTGAAATATATAAAATACTCACTAAAAAGCCTATAGAAACTGGCGATGAAGAGATAAGAAAAAATCCTAGATCTAGGTCGGCAAAACTTAGAGCTGCTATTAAAATGAGGGAGATTGTATGATTTATAGATATAGTACTGTTATAATCACATTATTAGTTTTTATAGCTGGGTATCTTCTTTTTAGTATGAAGAGGGAAGTGGAAGGTTTGCATTTTGAGTTTGGTGAAGTTCAGAAGCAAATTAAAAATGAAAAAAATACTATAGGGCTTCTTAAGGCAGAATATTCTTATCTTGCTAACCCTCAGAGAATAAGGAAATTGGCTGCTCAATATCTTTCTTTAGCAACTGTTGATCCGGAGCAAATGATTAATGATCCTCTCGTAACGCAAGATGTGAGTATGGTATCTGCTAATTTATCTGATGATGCAAAAACAGTTGTGCAAGGTCATTCTCAAGGACTTATTAAGATTTCAAATAAATCCTCTAGATGGCGTTATAAAAATATGAATGGGAAGTATGTCCGTAAGGCTTCTGCAAGGCGTGGGCATGAATAACAAATTCTCTAACATATCTGGGTATGATTATAGAGAATCTGAAATTGGTTCTAGAAAAAACATTCATTCTGCTTTAATGTCCTGGGATGTTAGTGAAAGGTCCTTAGTGACAAGGCTAATTTTTATAATTTGCTTTATGGTGCTATGTTTTAGCGCGATAGCTGTGAAGCTTGTGATTGTTGCTTTATCAACACCTGATCCTAAAAAAACTTATGCAAGAGATGAATATTTTCGTAGAGAAATAGTAGATCGCAACGGGGTTTTGCTTGCTATTAATTTGCATTCAAGTTCATTATTTGCAAATCCTGGCAAGATGATTGATTTAGAAGATGCTGCAACAAAAATTTCTAATACCTTAACTGGTGTAGATAAAAAAAAGCTTTTGAATGAATTAAAATCCTCAAAGTCATTCGTTTGGATTAAGAGAGGATTGACAGAGAAAGAAAAGCATGAGGTGCATAGCTTCGGTATTCCCGGGTTAGGTTTTGAAGAAGAGCCACGTCGTGTATATACATATGGTAATCTATTTTCACATCTTATAGGTTATGTTGGTAGGGATAATGAAGGTCTTGCTGGTTTAGAGCAGGGTTATAATGATTTTCTTACGGATAAGCATGTTAATGGTAAGAGTGTATCTGAGCCTTTGAGACTAACTGTAGATGCTCGTATACAAAGCATTGTTCACGAGGAACTATTAGATGCAGTGACGAAGTTCAGAGCGGCTGCGGGTATTGCTGTGGTTATAGATGATACTAATGGTGAAATTGTTGCTAGTGTGAGTCTGCCGGACTTTAATCCTCATAATCCTTCTAAAGCTACTGAAGCTCAGTTATTTAACAGATATAGTCTTGGTGTTGAGGAAATGGGTTCTATTATGAAAATGTTTCCTATAGCCATAGGCCTTGAAACCGATAAAATAACTCTTAATGATGTTTATGATCTGACGGCGATGAGGATTGCTAATTTTGATGTAAAAGATTATCACAAATCCGTTGGGTGGCATAGTGTTCCCGAGATTTTCTTGAACTCTTCAAATATTGGTATGGCTCAGATTATTCTAGAGATAGGAAAGCACGATTATCGTAAATATATAGAGAGATTGGGGTTGATGCAAAGGCTTCCAGTAGATATACCAGAGCGAGGGTCTCCTTTAATTCCTAGTTTTGATAAATGGAATGATCTAAGTCTTGCTACTATGTCTTATGGATATGCGCATGCTATCACTCCACTTCATTTTTTAAGTGCTTCTTTACCTGTGGTTAATGGAGGTTATATGTATCCACTTCATTTTGTGAAAAAAGAAGGCGCCATTGAGCGTACAAAGGTTCTTAGCGAAAGTACTTCGATTGAAATGCGTAAACTTCTTCGTCTTACAGCTACTAAAGGAACTGGTAAGAAGGGGAATGTGGATGGATATTTTGTTGGGGCGAAAACTGGAACAGCTGAGATGCGTGTTGGTAGAAAATATGTAAAAAATATGCGGAAATCATCCTTTTTTGCAGTTACGCCGGCTCATGATCCTAAATACGTTGTATATATAATGCTGGATAACCCTCAACCTACTAAGGAAACCTTCGGTTTTGCTACTGCTGGGTGGACTGCTGCTCCTGTAGCTAAGAATATTATTTCTCGAATGATGACTTTATATGGTGTTCCACCTTATAAGGCAGATCCAGAGATAGAGAATAGTTTGTCCTTGGAGTATGCAATTGATGATGAAGCATAATATCACTGAAATTTTATCTAATTTAGGGATAAGAGATATAACTTGTGACTCGAGACAGGTTACTCGAGGTTCTGCTTTTTTTTGTATTAGATATTCTCAAGAATATATTAGAGAGGCAGCGGCGCTAGGTGCCTCGTTAATCGTTGTTTCTTTAGAAGTGGATTTTGAATGTAATTGTCAAGTTATAATAGTAGATGATGTTAGGGAGGCTTTGGCTCAAGCAGCTGCTTGGTTATATCCAGCTAGACCTAAATATATTACGGCGGTAACAGGAACAAGCGGTAAGAGTTCTGTGGTCGACTATTTCAGGCAACTTGGAGAAAATTTAGGTGTAAAAATTGCCAGCATAGGAACTATGGGAATATGTTGCTCAGATAAAAAAATAGAAAAAGCAGTTTCTAAATATAGCATAGATATTACAGGTCTTAATACGCCAGATGTCATTACTACATATAAAATACTAAATTTTTTAGCAGAAAATGGAGTTACACATGTTGCTTTTGAGGCTTCTAGCCATGGACTAGACCAAAAGCGTTTACACGGAGTAAAAATGTGTGCTGCAGGATTTGTTAGTTTTGGTCAGGATCATTTAGATTACCATATAACTTTGGAGGCTTATAGATTTGCTAAGCTTAAGCTTTTCTCAGAAAACTTAGTTGCTGGAGGAAAAGCTATAATAGCAGAAGATGTTATGGATGAAGATCTTAATAGATTATCAATGGAAGCTATGAAAAGAATTACTGTAGGCAGCAGTGGTGATGTAAAAATATTATCTTGCAATTCATCAATGACTGAGCAAAATTTTTCTTTTAGCTATGATGGTAAAACTTATGAAACATCTACTTCTGTTATAGGAAGTTTTCAAACCAATAATATTTTAATTGCGGCTATTATGCTTGAAAGTTGTGATATAGAATTTGATGATATAGTCAAATTTATCCCATTGTTGAAGATAGTTCCTGGAAGATTAGAAAGGGTCACGCCAAAAAATCATCCTTGGCATATATTTGTTGATTATGCACATAAGCCCGATGCTATTGAGAGTGTTCTCACTGAGATGAAAAAAATTGTAGAAGGTAAGCTAATTATAGTTTTTGGATGTGGTGGCGATAGAGATCGTTTAAAAAGACCTATAATGGGCAGGCTTGCTCAGGATATAGCCGATATAGTTATTGTTACTGATGATAATCCTAGAACTGAAGATCCAAAATCTATAAGAAAAGAAGTTATGGTAGGTTGCCCAAACGCTATCGAGATAGAGGGTCGCCAGGATGCAATTAAGCATGCTATAAGTTTGATGGAAAAAGGTGATATTTTACTCCTTGCTGGAAAGGGGCATGAAAATTACCAAATTATCGGAGATAAAAGAATTCCTTTTAGTGATATTGAAGAGGTAAGGAAATATATATGAGTTGGAACAATAAAACATTATCGGAAGCTTTAGGAATAAATATTGAAGCTAATGCTCAATATGGGGCAATTCAATATAATTCTACTGATGTGAAAGATGGTGATATCTTTATAGCAATGCGCGCTGATGCTTTGCCAACAATAAAGGGTACGAAAGATAGCCATATTTATGTAAAAGATGCATTAGATAGAGGCGCTGTACTTGCCATAGTAGAACATGAGATAGATGGAGTAGATAATTCAAAATTGCTTATAGTGTCTGATAGTTTTGAAGCGCTTCGAAAAATGGCGTCTTATAAACGTCAAAAATCCAAAGCGAAATTCATAGCAATTACAGGTAGTGCTGGAAAAACTTCTACTAAAGAAGCAATGCACACAGCCCTTTCTCATTTTGGGAAGACATTTGCTAATCCGGGAACTTTTAATAACGAGCTTGGTGCGCGTCTTACTCTAGCTTCTATTCCTCTTGATGCAGAGTATGTTGTTATGGAGGTTGGAATGAACCATGCTGGAGAAATTAGGTCAATCATTAATGATATTGCTCCAGATTATGTCATGATAAACAATATTCTTCCGGTGCATTTAGAAAATTTTGAATCTATAAAGGGAATTGCGGATGCAAAGCTTGAAATTCTAGAAGGGTTAAAGCCTGGCGGAACTGCTCTTTTTAATGCTGATAGTGAGTTTTATGGCTATGCATGCGATAAAGCTAAGGCCCTTGGAGTAAAGGAGATATATGGTTTTGGAGAGGAGCTCGGGAATGGTATTTTATTAGAATATCATTTTGAGAACGGAGCTTCTAAAGCTAGGGTTTCAATAGAAGGTAGAGATTTTGTTTTTACTACAGCAATTGCTGGTAAACATAGAATTCTAAACCTGGTTGGTGTTCTTACTATGTGTTTTACAATGGAATTGGATCCGAAAGAGGCATCTAGGGCTTTTGCATTGAGTGTTTCCCCTAAAGGTAGAGGAGAGGTGCATCAAGTGAATATTTATGGTTACAAATGCACAATAATAGACGATTCATATAACGCAAGCCCAGTAGCGACAAAGGAATCTTTAATGCATTTAAAATCATTAGATTCTCCTAAAAAGATAGTAATTCTAGGAAATATGATGGAATTAGGGCCTAATGAGATAGAATATCACAAAGGGTTGCTTCCTCATGTAATTGATGCTGGGGTTTCGAAGCTCTATACTGTAGGGAATTTGATGAAGTATCTTTATGATATTGCTCCTGATGATATCAAGGGTGTGCATTATGAGAATTACCTAAAGCTGGAAGATGATTTGAGCAGTATAATAGATGGAGATATGATGATCTTATTAAAAGGTTCAAAGAGCCAAAAATTATCCTATATTGTAGAAAAATTATTATCAAAAGAGGTGCAAGAGAAATGATATATAATCTACTTCTTCCCTATGCAAATAGTGTGCATATAGCAAATCTGATGCATTATATTACATTCAGAGGTCTTCTTGCAATGCTTCTTAGCGCAGGTATTTCTTTTTTATTCGGTCCTTGGGTTATTAAAAAACTTAGAAAGTGGCAAAAATTTGGTCAGCCTATAAGGGATGAAGGACCAGAAACTCATGCTAAAAAAGTGGGAACTCCTACAATGGGAGGTCTTATGATTATAGGCGCCACGCTCTTTTCCACATTGCTTTTGGCGGATCTCAGATCGGTTTATGTTTGGACAGTGATTTTGGTAATGTGTGCTTATGGATTTTTGGGATTTTTGGATGATTATCTAAAAGTAACAATGCAAAATACCACTGGCGTACGTGGTAAAGTTAAATTGGTTTTTCAATTTGTAGTGGCCTTTCTTGCTTGTTGGATCGTTCAAACTCAATCTCCAGAAGCTTATTCTACTAGTCTTGCTATACCTTTCCTAAAAAACACATTGATCGATTTAGGTTTTTTTTATATTCCTTTTGTTTCTTTTGTAGTCGTTGGTGCTTCCAATGCTGTTAATCTTACCGATGGTCTTGATGGACTTGCTATAGTTCCTATAGCAATTTGTGCTGGTTCATTTGCTCTTATAAGCTATCTTGTGGGTAATAGTTTTTATGCTAATTATTTACAGGTCATATATGTTCCAGATATTTCAGAGGTGGTGGTGCTTTGTTCTGCTTTGATAGGTTCAAGTCTAGGGTTTTTGTGGTATAATTCTCAACCTGCAGAGATCTTTATGGGTGATACAGGTAGTCTTTCTATGGGCGGTACTCTTGGTATTATAAGTGTTCTTACGAAGCATGAGATAGTTTTGGCAATTATTGGGGGGGTGTTTGTGATGGAGACTCTTTCTGTGATTTTGCAGGTTTATTATTTCAAATATACTGGTGGAAGACGTATCTTTAAGATGGCCCCACTTCATCATCATTTTGAGAAAGGTGGGTGGAGTGAATCGAAAGTTGTAATTCGTTTTTGGATTATGGCAGTAATTTTTTCAATTATTGGACTTTCTTCTTTGAAACTTAGGTAAAGTTCTGATAGTATGCCCAGTTGATATTACTATACTTGAAGTTATGGAGAGGTGATTATGTTCAAAAAAATAGTTATAATTTTTTCAATTATGTTTATGGGTAGTGCATATTCTTACGGTATTCCGAACAAAATGCAACATGAACATAGCAAATGTCAACCTACTCCTGCTGCTATTGATAACAATGAGCCTGAAAAATTTAATACTACAAACAATCTTCTCAGAAAAAGTGGTCAGGCAGAGTTATTTTGTGGTCAAAAAATACTTCTCAATTTAAATATTGTGGATAAAAATTGCGTTCCTGTAAAGGATGCAAAAGTGTTTTTATGGCAAGTTGGTTGTGACCATAAATTTCCATATAAACCATTAAGAACTAGAGTTGATCCTAAATCATTCAATCCTCAAGCTGGTTCTACATTTACTGGGTCAGGTGTTGCAACTACCAATAATTTAGGGAAAGCAAAATTTCTAACTATTTATCCTTCTGATGAAGGGCGTAAATCACCGTCTCATATTAATGTTCGTATAGAACATCCAAAACTAGGTAAGTTTCAAGCCAAAATAATTTTGCAAGATTATGCTCTTATTGAGGATGGAGACGAGGATTACGATACGCTTAATGTTCGTATCGTAACCCCGTGGGATAACCCTATGGAAAGATATTAGGTTTTTTATAAAGTTTCTCCTGCTAGAGGAATATCGATAGGGTCAGTTGTGATTTCGGGAGTTGTAGCTTCAGATGTTGTTGTGGTCTCGCTTATATCGTAAGATAGTGAGTCTGACTCTTCTATTTTGTCTAGAATGCCCGTTGATATTATAATTTCTTCACATCCTTTTTGTTCTAAGACAAGCGATGCTTTTGCATCTTGAAGCTGTGTTATTTCTGATGTAAGTTTTCGTATCTGGCAGTTAATTTTTTCTACTTCATTCAAAGATTCCGAACTTTTTCTAGTAAGGTTTGTTATATCTCTATCATCTAATATATGTGTTTTAAGCTGTGTGCATATTGATTTCTTGGCGCTCGATATTTCTGACTTGGCTTTTTCTAAAACGCTTTTACAAGATACTACAGGAGCGTCATCGTCACTTAATTGAGTCTGTGGTGGAGGTGTGAGAGCTTTGCTAGCTTTCTTGAGGTTTATAGTATTTAGTGCTATCTTATGGTCAAGATTCGTTTTTAATTCTCTGTCTTCTGGTGAATTGCCATGTATTGATTGTTTTTCAGCTGTTAATATTTCAAGTTTAGCACTATAAGTTAATGATTTGATCTGTGCTATTGTGTCTTCTATTTTTTTCTTTTCTGCTTCTAAATAGTCTATAGCTGTTTTAGAAGAACTGTCTATTTGTGAGTCTGTCTTCTTTTTTTCTGCAGCAATAAATTCTTGCAATGTTTTGGCTTCATCTATTTTGTGCTTATCTTCCTCTATTTGTTTTTCGAGTATTGTTTTCTTGTTCTGAGATTCAAGGCGCTGTTTTGTTAGTGTTGTGATTATTTTTTGGATTTGTGAAATTTTATCATTGATTTCTTCTATAATCGGTTTAGATATTTCTAGAGTGTGTTTCTGTTGTGAGAGTTTTGAGTATTTTTTTTCGCATATCTCTAGATGTAATTGAGTTTGTTCTAGTGCATTTTGCAAAGCGGTTTTTGCTATTGGATTCGACGATAACATATCGTTTAGAAGTTTAATTTGATCTTTAGCCCCAGTAATTTGTCTTTGTGCTTGTGTAATCGTTGTATCTATAACTCCTTTCGCCTTTTCTATAAGTTCATGATTAATTGTTGGCATAGGCCTTTTTGCGTGTGGTGCTTCTGCTTCATCAGCTTTGCGTTTTTGTGGCGATTCTTTTGACATGCTTTGTATCCTAATATTAATTAAATTATATTTATGTATATATCAGATTTGCTAATAAATGTCAATTCTTTTTACATAGACTGATTGACTTATTATTAAAAATAATTTATAGTTCTGTTATTATAATTTAAAATGGTAACTTATATGTTTTTAGTAGATAAAATTAAATCAATGACTCCTGAAATGATCACGAATGCTCCTAATTTAAGTGAGGATTTGCCATTAGATCAGCAGGTTGTTGCTGCGATTGCTAAGTTAGTAAAGATAGTTTTGGCATTGCCTGATTTTCTTGAGCATTATATAGACAAAATGTATGTTTCTGGAGCAAGTCTAGAGATTAAAGATCTTCCATGGAAGGCTTATGGTATAACAGATTTTAGGCGAGAATTTAACGATTTGTTTTTTAACAATAGAATTTCTCAAGCGAATTTCGAAACATTAAAAAAAGTTATGCCAGAAGGCATAATAAGCGAGGCTCAGTGGAAATCTATTGACGAGTGTTTTTATCAAACAGGAAATCTTAGACATAAAACAGTAGAAAATTCGAATGCAGAACATATGGAGTGGATGCTGAATAAAAGTTCTCCTGTGGTATATGATGAGAATATTAGAGATTTATATAAAGCTGCTAAGGTTTTGTATGATGAAATACCACAAGGTGATTTAGCGGTTTTTGTTGGTAACACTCCGCAGCTTATTAGATATGTGTTAGATAAGCATGTAGCTCCATGTAATCAAAAATTCAAAACAGTATCTTTAGGCATTTCTGGCTGTCCGGATAATATGAAGTGGGCATCAGTGAGTTATTTGCTTGAGGGTATATTAACGGAAGATGGTGATTTGCAATATAAGCAATATATGCAGGAGCAAGGCCTTACATCTGATAATATTCAGCATCATAAAGTGCACTTTATAGATTTAGTTGGTGGAGGTGGTGGTATAGCTTATCTTAGTAAAGCTACAGCCGATATAGCTTTTGGTGGAGATATTGATGCTGCAAAAAAGCATATGGATGTTATAGGTATAGCTGAAGTTGATGTTAGTATTGTGTTTTATGACAAAGATATAGAAACTTCTACAATCGATTTTTCAAAGTTGGGTATGCGGTTAGATAAAGTATCAGACAATGGTGATGACAGAGTCATGCCAAATGTTTCTGCGGGTAAGTGGTGTAGTGATCCTAATATATTTGGCACATTAGATTACATTTCAGCAAATCTTTTTGATACTCAGTACAATAAAGTACTTGAAGTAATGCTTGGTCATATAGATAGATTTTCTGATGAACTTGCGCCTACTGACTTATCATTGTTATTTGAGCAATATTTATAAATCTAACAGTTTTTATCGCTCTCGTTATTTCCGAGGGCGATAATTATATAAGAGTCGTTACTTCTTTATTGACCTTATATGACTACTCTCTATATAATCCAGCTTAGAAAATATCAAATTGAGAGTATTTCATGAGACTTTATCCTTTACGCCTTTGGGAATCTAATACATCTGTGGATTTTATGCGGATGAGTAAGATTAACTATGCTATATCAATAATATTATCTGTGATTAGCATAGCTTGCGTTGCAATTTTTGGATTCAATTTTGGGATTGATTTCGCTGGAGGCGTGAATCTTGAACTAAGAACCAAAGATGCTCCAGATGTAGCTAAAATGCGTGAAACTCTTACGCATCTTGACATAGGTGAGGTTATGATACAGACCTTTGGTACTGAGAATGATGTTTCAATAAGGGTCGGAAATCATTCTGGAGATTCCGATTTAAACAAAAAAGTAGAAGTTATCAAATCAGAATTGAATAAGCATTTTGGTGATAACATTGAATATCGTAAAGTTGATTTTGTCGGGCCGCAAGTAGGTTGGCATCTTATAAAATCAGGCATATACGCTGTGTGTTTTTCTTTCCTTGCTATTATGATATATGTGTGGATAAGATTTGAATGGCAGTTTGGTGTTGGGGTTCTCATAGCGCTAGTTCATGACTGTATTATCGCGCTTGGTGTTATGTCTGTTACAAGGCTTGATTTTAATTTAAGCACAGTGGCTGCAGTTCTAACTATAATAGGTTATTCGGTAAATGACTCTGTGGTGATTTATGATAGAATTAGAGAAAATTTGCGTAAATATGCCACGCGTGGGGTTGATAGTATTATTAATATAAGTATTAATGAAACTCTTTCGAGGACTACTCTTACTGTTGTTACAACTCTTCTGGCAGATTTAGCTCTTATAATATTTGGTGGAGAGGCTTTAAGAAGTTTTAGTATATTGGTTTTTGTTGGTATTGTTTGTGGTACTTATTCATCGATATTTATTTCTGCTCCTATATTAAAAATACTAAAATTGGAGCAATTAACTGGTACTGCTAAAGGCTAAATTCTAGTTTCGCTGGAAGATAATATATGCAAATCAAACAAAATAAAAAAATGGCATTGGCAGTCTTAGCTCTTCTTATGAGCATGACGCTTCTCTCTTTTGCTGCTGTGCCTATTTATAATTTATTTTGTAAAGTTACTGGTTTTGGTGGAACTACTCAAAGAGTTTACGTTAATTCTTCCATAATAGGGACGAAGAAAATCACGGTACATTTTGATTCTAATGTCGCTCCAGATTTGAAATGGCGTTTTATTCCTATGCAGAGAAGTGTGGATATGATTCCTGGTGAAAATGTGCTTGTTTTTTATTACTCTAAAAACTTAAGTAATGAAGATATAGTTGGCACCGCACTTTACAATGTTACACCTCAGAAGGCCGGTAAATATTTCAACAAAATTCACTGCTTTTGTTTTGAAGAGCAACTGCTGAAGGCGGGTCAGGAAGTGAATATGCCAGTGACTTTTTATATAGATCCAGAAATCGAAAAAGATCCAGACACAAAAGATATTGAAGAAATTACATTATCATATAGCTTTTTTAGGGTTAGGTAATAATTTAATTTAGGAAATAATATTGGTATCCGAAATTATTACTTGTACAAATTGTAATTCTGATTTACAATTTGTACAAAAGTTGTCGGAGGTACTATGTTAAAGCGTGATATAGAGGAATTTGTTAGGTATTCTGCTAAGCATTTCCGAGTAGTTACTATCACTGGGCCAAGGCAATCTGGCAAAACGACTTTGGCTAAGACGATTTTTGATGATAAACAATATGTTTCTTTAGAGGATACTGATATAAGAGCTTTTGCTAGCTCTGATCCTAGGGGGTTTTTGGACAAATACAAGGATGGCGCAATAATAGATGAAGTTCAGCATTGTCCAGACTTGTTTTCCTATATACAAACAAAAACTGATCATGATCAAATTCCTGGTCAATATATCCTTACAGGTTCTCAGAACTTTCTCCTGATGCAGAATATCACGCAGTCTTTAGCTGGTAGGGCTGCTATCATACATCTGCTGCCCTTCTGCTATAATGAAATCAAGGAATGCGATGGGGCCTCTGATATTTTTGGTCTTGTATATAAAGGGTTTTATCCGCAGCTTTATGTAAGCGATGTATCGCCTACAATATGGTATCGCAATTACATACGTACCTATATAGAAAGAGATATAAGGCAGATACAAAATATACAGGACATTAAAACCTTTCAGACATTTTTAAAAATTTGTGCAGGGAGAGTGGGGCAGCTTGTTAACTTCTCTGCTATAGGTACAGAATGTGGTGTAAGTCATAATACAGTGAGAGCTTGGATCTCTATTCTTGAGTCTAGTTTTATAATTCATCTGTTGAAGCCACATCACAAGAATTTCAATAAGAGGCTGACCAAGCAGCCCAAGCTTTATTTCTATGACACTGGTCTTGCGTCTGCGTTGTTGGGAATAGAATCTCCTGAGCAGCTTGATATGCATTACGCGAAGGGGGCGTTGTTTGAAAACCTTATTGTCATTGAATTGATCAAAAATAGGTTAAACAGAGGTTTGGAGGAGGGGGTGTATTTTTGGCGAGATAACCATGGTAGAGAAATAGACATCCTGTTAGATGATAAAGAGCTGATTCCAATTGAAGTTAAGGCAAGTAAAACTGTAATTCCAGATTTTTTTCGCAATATTCTGTATTGGAATGAATTATCAGGTCAAGATAATGGGTATGTTGTTTTCGCTGGTAAGGATAATCAAACTAGAGACAATATAAAAGTTATTACATTGGACAAGGTTGTTTCTATATAAAAAATACTTCTTACCAAAAGATGTTTATGTTATAGTGCGGCTGAAAGTTAAGTGTAATATCCATGAAATTAGTTATAGTAGAATCGCCTGCAAAGGCTAAGACAATCAATAAATATTTAGGTAATGACTTTAAAGTTATTGCTTCTTTTGGTCACATTAGGGATCTGCCATCGCAAAATGGTTCTGTGCTTCCAGAGCAAGATTTTGAAATGAAATATGAAATTTCTTCTAAATCTGCGGCTCATGTTAAGGCTATATGCGAAGCTGCAAAAAATGCTGATGTTATCTACCTCGCAACCGACCCTGATAGGGAAGGTGAATCAATTTCATGGCACGTTGTTGAAGTTTTGAGAATCAAGAAAGCTCTCAAAAAAGATGTGATAGTTAAGAGGGTTGCATTTAATGAAATAACAAAAAAAGCTATTCTTGCTGCTGTTGAAGATGCGAGGGATATAGACCAGAATCTTGTTGATGCGCAGCAGGCGCGTAGAGCTCTGGATTATCTTGTTGGCTTTACTTTATCGCCCGTTTTGTGGCGTAAACTTCCTGGTAGTAAGTCGGCAGGAAGGGTTCAGTCTGTTGCTCTTCGTCTGATATGTGAGCGTGAGCAGGAGATTGAGAGATTTAAAACCCAAGAATATTGGGATATTAAGGCTCAGATGCTTTCAAAATCATCAGAACAGTTCGGCTCAACATTATTCTGCATCGATGGTGAAAGATTGGATAAATTTGCTATTACTAATAAAGATGATGCTGAGAAGTTAGTAGATGAACTAAAAAAGCATAATTATTTCGTAGAATCTATTGAGAAGAAGCAGCAGAAACGAAATCCTCCAGCGCCATTTACTACATCTTCTCTCCAGCAGGAAGCTTCAAGAAAGCTTGGTTTTAGTGCTAAGAAAACAATGCAAATTGCGCAAAAATTATATGAAGGTATAGATATTGATGGTGATACTAAGGCGCTCATAACTTATATGAGAACTGATGGTGTATCGTTATCAGAAGATGCTGTTAATGCTGTAAGGGGATGGATTTCTAGTACATTGGGCGATAAATATTTGCCATCATCGCCTCGTGCCTATAAAGCTAAGGCTAAGAATGCTCAAGAGGCTCACGAGGCGATTCGTCCTGTAGATCCTGCGCTTGCTCCGGATAGTTTGAAAGGTGTATTAGAATCAGACTTCTTCAAGTTATATGATTTGATTTGGAAAAGGACTATAGCATGCCAGATGGAAAATGTTGTTCTGGATACTGTTGCTGTAAATATAGATTCTGAGAATAAGAAATATAGATTCAGAGCTAACGGTTCTGTAATAGTATTTGATGGGTTTTACAGAATATATAAGGAAGATTTTGACGATTCTTCAGAAGGTGATGAGGGAGGCGGTCTGCTTCCTGCTATGTCTGAAGGTGAAATGGTAGCTGCAAAAGAAATAATTCCAAATCAGCATTTTACTGAACCGCCACCTAGATATACTGAAGCGAGTCTTGTTAAGAAGCTTGAGGAGCTTGGTATTGGTAGGCCATCTACCTATGCTAGTATTATTTCTGTAATTCAAGAAAGAAATTATGTAAAGCTGGATAAGAAAAGATTTATACCAGAAGATAGGGGTATGATTGTTACTGTATTTTTAGTCAATTCTTTCGCTAAATATGTGGAATATAATTTTACTGCTGATCTTGAGAATAAATTGGATGATATAGCAGAAGGAAAGCTTAAATGGAAAGTGCTTTTGAGTGATTTTTGGCATGATTTTAATGCTAATATTACAGAAGTTCAGCAATATAGAATGTCTGATGTGATTTCTCAGATAGATGAAGCAATGTCTGATCATCTTTTCCCAGCGAAAGAGGATGGTTCCGATTCTCGTAAATGCCCTTCATGTGATAACGGTAGATTGAGTCTAAAATTCGGCAAATTCGGTGCCTTTATAGCTTGTAGCAATTATCCAGAATGTAAATTCACAAAGCAACTTTCTGATGTTGGTGAAGCAGAAGAAAATTCAGAGATAGTTGAAAGAGCAAAAACAGATAATATTCTTGGAATAGATAAGGATGGTAATAATA
>JBEAVG010000145.1:0-5617 GCA_041161045.1 Pseudomonadota bacterium | reverse complement strand
ACAGTAGATGATATTAATGTACCCACTTCCTCACCAAAAAGACCTATAAAAAGACCAGCAGCAACTGTTGTACAAACGGTATTTGATATAGTATTCATGATCAATATAGTGCTGATCACTTTATCTTTCATTTTTAGTAATTTCAGAACTACATTTGCCTTTGTATTTCCTTCTAATTTTAGTTTTTGCATCCTACCAGGAGAAGCTGCTACCATTGCAGTTTCTGTTCCAGAAAGACATGCGGAAAATAAAAGAAGAGCAGCAATTATTAGCGAAGAAACAAGTACCATGTGCGTAAATTTCTCTAGTTATTAATACTAGGTATATTAACCAGAAATATAATGTTTGTACAAGGGAAATGTTACAGATTACAGTCTGTTAATATGCATTGTGAATTTTTTCATCCAACAATATATTTTTGGTAGCACAAAAAGTGTAAAAATTGTTCCTATAGTAAGACCACCAACAAGAACGATACCTATAACTTTCCTTGATTCAGACCCAGCACCAGAAGCTAAGACCAAAGGAATACTACCAAGAACCATAGCAGCAGTTGTCATTAGAATAGGACGTAACCTCATAATTGCAGCATGAGTGGCTGCATCTTCTAATTTTTCACCATTTGCAATCATTTTGTTAGCAAATTCTACAATTAAAATACCATGTTTTGTAATTAGTCCTATGAGAGTAATTATACCTATTGTGGTATATATGTTGATCGATTGCCCAAAAATCCAGGTTGCAAATAAAGCACCACTACATGCCAAAGGCACTGTGAGAATTATAATTATAGGATCAATAAAATTATCAAATTGTACCGAAAGTACCGCATAAATAAACACTAGAGCCATCACAAACATCAATAGGCTTGTTCCTGACGCTTCTTTAGATTTCTCTGCAGCTCCTGTCCATTCCTTCTTAAATGACTCTGGGAAAATCTCCTTTGCTGTAGTCATCATGAATTCCATAGTATCTTCCATATTTGATGATGGAAACAAAGATGCTGTGATTGAAACAGCCCTCTGCTGATTATAATGAGGTAGTTTCGCCATCGAAATAGTTGAATCAAGTTTAGCAAATGATCCTACAGGAATATTTTGACCAGATTTAGAAGTGACATAAATTTCATTAAGCGACCATGGATGATTAAGAGTATCAATAGTTATGCTATAAAAAATATCATCCTTCTTGAAGGATAAGTTTTTATTACCACTAAAATAAGCTTGAACTGTATCCGAGACAACTGTTTGATCAATTTGCAGATCTGCTGCACGATCACGATTTATTATAAGATCCATACCTTCTGTATCAAATTTAACATCATGCATAACATACATGAACTTTCCTGACATATTAAGCTTACGCACCATTTCTTCAGTATATTTAGAAAGCTCCTTATACTCACCAGTTGTTGAAATCACCAAAGTTAAACTCAGTCCTCCCATAGCACTTTCTCCCAGACCTGGAAGGCCTGAATTCCAACTCCATGTGTAAGCATCTATTGATGGAAGTTTTTCAACAACAGAATTCACTTCATTTACTATGGTTTCTTGGTGCTTGTTTCTATCTTTGTAATCCTTGAGTCCTAAACATGTACTGGATCCCCACCAACCTAAAAAACTCAAAACCTCGTTTCCTTCTGAAACTTTTGTAACAATTTTTTCCATGTCATTAGTATGATTTTCCATCTCATCGATAGTAACACCAGGAATCGGAGGAATATATATACCAACCATACCTCTATCTTCTTTTGGGACAAGTTCACTTGGTATAAGTTTCAGCATAAGAAATATAAGCGCAATACTTCCTATAATAACAGCTATAATAAATTTCGACCTACCCAACATAGCATGTAAAAATTTATCATATCCACTATCAAGCTTTGCTAATAATTTATTTACAGTATCTTCATCCTTACTATGAACTGATTTTAAAATCTGAGAGCACATCATCGGAGATAAAGTTAAAGCTACAATTCCTGAAATAATAACACTACCTGCAAGAGCAACAGCAAATTCTATAAAAAGATCAGCTACCACACCTTGCATAAACATTATAGGAGCATAAACACTAGCAAGAGTAAGTGTCATAGCGATAATAGCAAAAGCTATCTCTCCTGAACCTTTTATAGCAGCATCCATAGGCTTCATCCCATCTTCTATATGACGAGTGATATTTTCAAGAACGATGATAGCATCATCAACTACTAGCCCTATTGCCATAACCATAGCAAGAAGTGTTAGCGTATTGATAGACATCCCACATAACTTCATTATTGCAATAGCACCAATAAGAGAGAATGGTATTGTAACTAGCGGAATTAAAGTTGCTCTAAAATTACGTAAAAAAAGATAAACGACAACAAGCACAAAAAAAATCGCCTCAAATATCGATTGATATATATTATCAAGTGATTTTTGAATAAACTGCGAAGAGTCTATAGAAACATTCATCTTTATATGGCTTGGCAGCGTACTTATCATTTGCTGAATAACTTTTCTTGCTTCACGAGTAACTTCCAAAGGATTTGCATCACTAGTTTTAACAAGGCTAATTGCAAGACCTGGTTTACCATTGATATGAACTCTAAATATAGATCCATCAGGTATAAGATCAGTTGTAGCTATATCTTTTAGATATACAACTTTACCATTATTTTCTTTTATTGGTGTATTATCAAAATCAGATGCATCTTTTAGTTCAAGATCTAATGTTGTTGGTATCGCATCTCTGAACTTTCCAACTGGTAAAGAAATGCTATATTTTTTTAAGACAGAAATAATATCACTAACGTTAATGCCATAAGTTTCTAATTTGTCAGGGTCAAGCCTAACTCTCATTGTGTATGGAGCGCCCCAAACTTGAACCTCAGACACACCATCTATACTTCTAAAAGCATTTTTTATATATCTATTTGTATAATGATATAATTCAGCAAAATCAAACTCTGTAGACGTAACAGAAATAGCAAAGAATGGGAACCCTCCCCCACCAGCCCCCATAAATATCTCAGGCGTTCCTGCATCTTTTGGAAGTCTACTTATTGCTTGATTTATCCCACTTTGTAATTGTATCAGAGCTTTATCTATGTTTGTGCCATCCTTAAAGACAACCGTAATACTAGACTGATTTTGTGATGATTCAGATTGAGTTAGTTTTATACCAGATACTCCCGATACAGCATCCTCTAATATAGATGTAACTGAAGATTCTATAGTCTTAGCACTAGCTCCAGGATAGTGCGTTGATACAGATAAAACAGGAATATCCACTTTAGGATATTCCCTTAGAGATATATTTTTAAAGCATAAAAATCCTATAACTAAAATCATCAGATTTAGTACAATGGCTGAAACCTTATGTCTTATAAAATATTCTGTGAGCTTCATTACTTGCTCGCTTCATGTATTGTAACTGGCATGCCCGGAAATAGTCTATATTGACCTTTAAGTATTATTTCGTCACCTTCAGAAAGCTCTTCGACAACTTCCGTCCTGTCTTTTTCGATTATACCCAGCTTTACTGACACAAGTTCTAAAACGCCATCTTTGACTTTATATATGAAATTTTTACCATCACGTATTATCACGCAAGATTTTGGTACAATTATAACATTTTTTGCATTAGAAATTTCTAACTCTACTGATATTTTTTCACCACTAAAACATCTTGCACATTGTAAATTTCTAACAGAAGCAGGAACTGTATATGAACCAGTAGTCAGGATTTTTTGTATAAAATCTAGCTTGTATTTTTGATCTAATATTTTTACTACAGGCTCCGAAGGTAGATCTTTAGCTATATCAGAAGGTATATCAAAATGGGCAACAAATGAGGTGTTATCGTAAAAAGCTACAATTTCTTGCCCAGCTTTAATATGAGCCCCAACATGAACCATAGGAGCTCCAACAACCCCATCAAATGGAGCCACAAAAACTACTTTATCATAATTTACTTTTGCTGCAGAAAGCGCTGCTTTTGCAATACTCAGAGCAGCATATTTATCTTCTACAGATTGCCTAGACGAAGTTTTAGACTGAAAAAGCGCAAGCTGTCTATTATATTGTTCTGATCCAATCTTAACTGCATTTTCTGCTGCATGATAAGCTTCTTCTGCTGGGACATTATCTATTCTTGCTATAATACTACCAGATGGCAAATGCTTTCCTGGCATAGCTATTGAAACTACAGTACCATCATATCCAGCTATAGCTACAAAATTCTTCCCTGCAGTAATTGTACCACGTAAAGTAGTTGTTTGAGATATATCACCTTTGGCAACTTTATAAACTTCTACTACTTTCCCTTGAGGCATTTCTTTATTATATAAAAAGATACGAGGAAGAAAAAACACCCCGATAATAGAAATTAACACTATAATTTGAAATGGCTTTCTCATTGCACAAAACTTTATCCAAAGATTTGTAGAGACATTCTTAGCCTTAACTAATATTTCAGTTAGATTTTTCTTAATCATATTAATTGAAAAATTGAATTTGAACAAAACAATACAGGCCTAAATTATACTAGGCTAAAGGAACGAAGTCTATTCTTAATATTTCGCCTACAAAAACAACCTAGAATTCTAGAATGTTGCTATTATATATGAACGGGTTTGCCATATGCAGCAAGAACAGACTCATGCATCATTTCAGAAAGAGTAGGATGAGGGAAAATACTATGCATTAGCTCTTCTTCAGTTGTTTCTAGATTTTTCGCAATTACAAAACCTTGGATCATTTCAGTAACTTCTGCGCCTATCATATGCGCACCTAAAAGCTCCCCTGTTTTTGCATCAAATATCGTCTTAACAAGCCCCTCCGTATCTCCCAAAGCTATTGCCTTACCATTGGCATTAAATGGGAATCTCCCAACTTTTACAGTTTTTCCTGCTGCTTTCGCTGCAGCTTCTGTGAGCCCTACACTCGCTATTTGAGGGTGAGAATATACGCATCCTGGGATGTTTGTTTTCACTATAGAAGGAGGATTCTGACCAGCTATATGCTCTGCCGCAATAATTCCCTCATGGCTAGCTTTATGGGCAAGCCAAGGAGCTCCTGCTACATCTCCAATTGCATAAATCCCTGGCTCATCAGTCGATGTAAATCTGTTTGTTACTATATGACCACGATCAAGTTTTATTTTTGTTTTCTCGATTCCAAGATTTTCTGTATTTGGAGAAATTCCCACAGCCATTATTATTTTTTCAGCTGCGAGAAGATGTTTTTTACCTAGAGATTCTATCTCTAACTCTGCTAGATTATTATGTTTTGTAAGCTTTCCAAGCTTTGCTCCTAATACAAATCTAATTCCTTGTTTTTCAAAATTTTGCTTAGCCAGTGCCGAGATTTCCTCATCTTCTATTGGTAATATTCTATCTTGAGCCTCAACAACTGTCACATCAGCACCAAGCGTATTATAGAATGAAGCAAATTCTATTCCTATAGCTCCAGAACCTACGATTATCAGGGATTTTGGCATAGAATCTGGAAGCATTGCTTCTCTATATGTCCATATAACTTTACCATCAGGCTCATAGCCTGGCAAAATTTTCGCACGTGCCCCAGTCGCAATTATTATGGATTTTGCTTTAATTATAGACTGTCTCTTATACACA
>JBEAVG010000083.1:0-4811 GCA_041161045.1 Pseudomonadota bacterium | reverse complement strand
ACTATTACTAGAGTAAATGCCAAAAATTCTGCACCAAGAAGTAAAAACAACCCAGAAGCGTTACAAAAAGTAAAAATAAGCCATAAAACTGAATATACAGGATTATTACTAGTGATAACTCCTATTGCGCTGAGAATAAGTAAGAATGCAAATAAATAAAAAAATAATTCCATATTTTATACTTTTTGTTTTTTTAATATTATCGGGCACTTTGTCATAACCATATGGAAATAACATTGAGATTTTGGGATTAAGGCGCTGATTACCTATATTTATAATCTGCTTTTAGCTTTTGGGCTATCTCCTCTTCCCATATTTCTCCGTTCCTAAGTAATCTATCCTTATTATAAAGAAGCTCCCCATGTGTCTCTGTAGCAAATTCATAATTTGGCCCTTCTACAATAGCATCGACTGGACATGCTTCTTGGCATAGACCGCAGTAAATGCATTTCGTCATATCTATGTCATATTTGGTAGTACGTCTGCTACCATCTTTTCGCTCTTCGGCTTCGATATATATAGCTTGAGCTGGGCAAATTGCTTCGCAGAGTTTGCATGCAATACAACGTTCTTCTCCGTTTGGATAACGCCTTAAGGCATGCTCTCCTTTGAATCTAGGGCTAATTGAACTTTTTTCATAAGGGTAGTTTATCGTTACTTTGCTTTTGAAGAAATATTTTAAAGTAAGTGCCATACCCTTGGCAATCTCCCACATGGCAAGTGATTTAAGTTTTTTAAGCACCATTTACCATCCCTGGCAAATTGCCGCTATACATTAAAGCTGAGGCAACAAATACTACCCAAAACAGTGTGACTGGTAAGAAAAATTTCCAACCTATCCTCATGAGTTGATCATATCGATATCTAGGAAGAGTTGCCCTAATCCATAAAAATACAAACAATAAGAAGCTGACTTTGAGAAGGAACCAAATTATCCCTGGCACAAAATCTAGAAATGTAATTCCAAAAGGTGGCAAATATCCTCCCATAAAGAATGTGGTTGTCATTGCGCTAACAAGAATCATATTTGCATATTCTCCTAAGAAAAACATAGCAAATGTCATAGATGAATACTCCACATTATAACCAGCAACAAGTTCAGCTTCTGCTTCTGGTAGGTCAAAAGGCAAGCGATTTGTTTCTGCTAAGACGGAGATGAAGAATATAACAGCCATAGGGGCCATCATAAGATCAATCCATAATGGTCTATGCCTTTGGGACTCTACAATTTCCGAAAGATTAAGTGTGCCCGAAACTAGCAGTACTGTCACAATTACAAGTCCCATAGAAACTTCATATGAGATCATTTGCGCCGAAGAACGAACTGCTCCTAAAAATGCATATTTAGAATTACTTGCCCACCCAGCCATTATGATTCCATAGACACCAAGTGAAGAAATGGCCATTACGTAAAGAACCCCTACATTCAGATTAGCGAGAACAAGTCCGGAATCAAAAGGTATGACAGCCCAACCAATAAGAGCTAAAACGAAAGTTATAACTGGCGCCAGAATAAAAACAAATTTATTTGCTGGTGTTGGTATGATAACTTCCTTAAACATAAGCTTTACTGCGTCAGCAATAGGCTGCAAAAGTCCGAAGGGGCCTACAACATTTGGCCCTCTTCTAAGTTGCATAAGACCTATTACCCTACGCTCTGCATATGTAAGGTAGGCAACTGCTATTATTAGCGGAACAAGAATCAGTAGAATTTTTAATACTATAAACAGCACATCTAAAGCAAACGACTGCAATTCAGGGATTGAGATCATATCTAACTTTCCTAGTAATCATAATCAATCTACTTAAAAACTATGAATCTTGCAAGTTCAAAACTTTCTAGCGGATCCATTATTTAGCCACTATGGTATTATTTAGGCAAGTGGTCTATTCACTGTCTGAATTTCTTGATTCACGAAGTATCTTATGACGATGCTTTATAGGGAGTTGTTTTTTTAAATCACGTTCCTTGGCTAGGAAGTTTTGCGCTTCTTGTGATAGTTTTTTATAAGTCTCAATTTTTTCTCTATTTATTCTTGCGACTTCTTTTCTATATGCTCTTATCTCTTCGCGGACTTCTTTTTTTACAGTTAAAAGATATTTTTTATATTCTTCTACTATTTTATTATATTTTTCTTTTGAAAGGGAATCTTCCTCTTCATCAAACTTAAGTTCAGCAGATTTATTAGAATTTAATTCTTCTTTGGTTGGAAGAGTTGCTGGGGTGTTTTTCATCATAGGAGGCAAAACATTTTGTTTCATAGGTGCTGGTTGTTGAGGTAGTGCTCTAGTTGGTTCTGAAACATTATTAGTATTTTGCTGAGAGTTGTTGTTACCAGATTCTGCAAAAGTTGCTTGAGATATAAACAATGAAAGAAAAAGAGGTAGTAAAATTTTCATAATTGAAGGTCCTTAATTTATTTAGATGTTTTTTTGTGTGGGTATAATAACAAAATTATCATCAATTTGTTCAGTGTCAATGATTAAGTAGGGTTGGTTTAAAGAAAATAAAATATCTTGACACAAAGCCTATATAAATATATCATCCCGCGTAGTTGTTTGCTAAAATATTGCACCCGTAGCTCAATTGGATAGAGCACATGACTACGGATCATGAGGTTAGGGGTTCGACTCCTCTCGGGTGCGCCAAACGCTAGGACTAGGTTTGAAAACATGGCGGTAGCGAAAATCCAGGAATGGATTACACATTTTGGTCAAGAAAATATTTCTGATGACCGCTTAAGTGCAGATCTTCTTGGAGGTAAGGGCGCTGCTCTCTTCGAGATGTTCAAAATAGGTGTTAGGGTTCCTCACGGATTCAACATATCAACTGAATTATGTAGACATTATTATAATCACTCTAGATCTTTTCCGGACAATTTTAAAGACATTCTAGTCTCCGCTATGACGAGGTTAGAAAAAGAAACTGGTAAGAGTTTTGGTGGGAGTAATCCGCTTCTAGTTTCTGTACGCTCAGGTGCAAAAGAATCCATGCCTGGCATGATGGATACTATACTTAATCTTGGACTTAATGATTCCACAGTTGAGCATTTGGCTGAGATCTCTGGTAATAAAATATTCGCATTAGATAGCTATCGTAGGTTGCTTCAGATGTATGGTGAGGTTGTTTTCTCTATACCGCACAGCATGTTTGAATCGATTATGGAGAGTCACGATTTGCACCATGATGAAAAGAATCTTCGTCAAATTATTGATTTATTCAAGGCTCTAATTCTAGACGAATCTGGTATGTCTTTTCCTCAAGATGTTTATGCCCAACTAAACCAAGCAATAAAATCCGTACTTGGTTCTTGGACTAGTGACAGAGCTAACATATACAGAGAATTGAATAAAATTTCCCATAATTCAGGTACTGCGATAAATATTCAATCCATGGTATTTGGAAATATGGGTATTGATTCTGCTACTGGAGTTGTTTTTTCTAGGAATCCTTCAAACGGTCAGAATAAGCTTTATGGTGAATATCTTATAAATGCTCAAGGTGAAGATATCGTTTCTGGAGTTCGCACTCCTTACGATATATCGTCTGAGTCTGGTGAAAAATCTATGCAGCATACTATGCCTGCAATTTATAATGAATTAAAACAATGCGCTTATAAGCTTGAACTGCATTATAAAGATATGCAAGATATAGAATTCACTGTTGAAAATGGAGTTTTATATATTCTGCAAACAAGGTCAGCAAAAAGAGCTACTGCCGCATCAATAAAAGTTGCTATTGATATGGTTTCGGAGTCTATACTTACAAAAAAAGAGGCAATATTACGCGTCCAACCTGAATCAATAAATCAGCTTTTGCATGCATCTATAAATTACAAATTGGCGCCTGAGTCTGTTGCTAAAGGTCTTCCTGCGTCTCCGGGTGCTGCTACTGGAATCGTTGTTTTTTCTCCTTATGATGCAGAAGAATTATCACATCATCGTAAGGTTATTTTAGTTAGAAATGATACAAGTCCTGAAGATATAAAAGGCATGCATGCAGCAGCCGGAGTTCTTACAATTAGGGGTGGGATGACATCTCATGCTGCTGTTGTTGCTAGGGGGATGGGTAAGCCATGTGTATGTGGTGTTAGAGGTGTGTTTGTAAATGAAATTGAGAAATATATGAAAGTTGGAGATCTTGTGATAGAGCAAGGTCAGGAAATAACAATAGATGGTACAACCGGTAAGATTTTTGTAGGAGGAGTGGAGCTTTTACCTCCGGCACTTACTGATGAATTTATTACTCTAATGGAGTGGGTGGAGGAGGAAAAAGCTCTATCAGTAAGAGCAAATGCAGAAACTGTTAGCGACTGTAACGCTGCAATTAAACTTGGAGCTGAAGGTATTGGTTTATGTAGAACTGAGCATATGTTTTTTCGTTCTGATAAAATTGCTCTAATTAGGGAGATGATAATTTCTCCAAGTATTGCGCAGAGAGAAGATGCTATAAGAAGATTACTCCCAATACATAAGGAAGATTTTAAGGAAATATTTCGCGTTATGCAGGGTAAGCCAGTTAATGTAAGGCTCTTGGACCCACCTCTTCATGAGTTTTTGCCTCAAGATGAATCAGAAAAGCAAGATCTTGCAAAAAGGCTTCAGCTTCCTCTGATTATTGTAAAGGATAGATTGCGCGCTTTGCACGAAGTGAATCCTATGCTTGGCCATCGTGGATGTAGGCTTGGGATAACTTTTCCAGAAATATATGAAATGCAAGTTGAGGCTATATTTGAAGCTGCTGTAGAGTTAAAAAAGGAAAATATATTTATTGATTTGGAGATTATGCTGCCCCTTATAAGCGATGTAAG
>JBEAVG010000081.1:0-2608 GCA_041161045.1 Pseudomonadota bacterium | reverse complement strand
ATTATCTACTATAAACAACACTCCTTATTTCTTTAATTTTCATCAATCTAGGGATGTTGGGCATACTTTGATTTATGGTAATCTTCATAGTGGAAAGTCAGTGTTAGTAAATTTCCTAATGACTTATGCCACAAAATACAATCCTACGATAGTTTTTCTAAATACAAATAATTCTGCTGAGGTTCTGATAGATTTGATTGGAGGTAATTGGTCAGGTGATGCTAAGATTCCTATTTATGGGGGAGATTCTGCATTTACAATATCATTATTACTTGATGTGATGTCTAGTAGGTATTCTAAGGGGATTTCTGATGATGAACAGAAATTTCTTGATGATTTAATAGAAAAAATTGGAAAGACTGATTCTATAAGTGATGCTCTAAAAAAATTAAATAATATTGATATACCGGAATCTTTTTCTGCAATCAAAGCTGGTTTTTCTAATTTAAAGGAATATTTGAATGCAGCAAATATCGCTGTTGAAGAAGGTAATATAACAGGCATAAATTGCACAAGTGGAGATAAGGCTTTAGATGGTGATTTGAAGGCCGCTTTTGTGCTTGCTGCACTTAGAAGCATGAGTTTTAGCCCAGATAGACCTAAGTTTTTGGTTTTAGACGAGGCTACCTACTTTTTAGACCATCCTTATTTTGAGCATAATATTGATCAATTCCTTGATATAGCTGAATCATATAACATAGCAATAATTGGGTTAGTTGATACAGATAAGTATATTACAATTAGAAATAATAAATTATGGCAAAGAATGAAAGAGAGGTTAGATCTTGAAATAGTCATGTACCATAAAAAGATTAATTATAGTCTTGTTGATGTTTGTGGTTTGACAGAAAAAGAAGAAGATCTGTTACTTTCGTCTGAAGATAAGAGATGTTGTATTTTAAAACCACAAGGCTCGGATTCAGTTGTTTTACAAATGAATATACAATCTTTGTTAGGTAGGTCTCAGGTTTTTTGCCCAACAAATGAAACAATAGAGAAATATAAGAAATTTACTCAATCTTTCAAAGGAAAAAATGAAGATTTTCTTCCAGAATTATATAAGGTTTTAGGGGAGAAGTAATGCACAGCTTTAGGAAGGTTAGTTTTGCTTTAGCTTTTGTCTTTCTTTTTGCATTGCCTTACAATACATTATGTGAATTTATAAATCCTTGTACTTGGGGATGTGGAGATTTTCATAGAAAATGGACTAGTTATGGTCAAGCTGAAAGGTCATATTCAGATGAACATGGTTGTAATTGTCCTCCTTATCTTAGTACAAAGGGGCATAAAGGGTGTTTGCAGCAGTATGGTATTCCTGGCAGCTTTGATGTGTTTTATATGAAAGTTTGCGCAGAAAGAAGCCCTTATAGTGGGTATTTTTTTCCTAAAATAAGAGTGCGTGGAAAGACTTGTAATGTGGCCTGTTGGACAGATGTATATGATTTGAATGCTAATGGTGAATGTAATTATTTTGCTAGTCCGCTTGGTATACCAACAATTCGTGTTTGTGCTAGGATTGCTAATCCTGCTGATCCTAAAGGTGGGCCTCCTATCAATGCGGATGGAACTGGTCCGCCAACTGGTCTTCCAGCAGATGATGGATATACTTTAGGTACTCAATTAGATGCTAAAGGTCAAACTATAGATGATCCAGTTTATATAGGTTCTGATGGTACTCCAGTCAATATTATAAAGCCGAAAGTATGCGCTTATTATGACCCTTCGCTGTGGGATACTCTTTTAAATCTAGCTTTTGCTCCTATATCTCTCATAGGTCTTGCTGCGACAGATCAAGTTGGTGGAGCTAGTGCTGATGCTGGTGTGTTTGATCCAGATTTTACAGATGTGAATCCAGTGCAGCAACCATTACATAAGACTTCTGGGCCTAGTCCATTTTTCCAATTTATTATTGCAGTATTAAAGGCTGGAAAAAATCCTCAAGAGGCTTTAGGTAATTTACCGAGTAATCCGGCCTTTGCTTTGCCTGGGGGTATAGGTGATGCTTTAAAAACAATATTAAGCATTTTAAAATATTCTACATTTATACAGGATGCTATAAATAGTGGTCTTGCAAAGGTTACTGTTGCTGTTTTAGAGACTATAGGGCAGTTAAATCGTGTTGTTGCTGTTCATTTTGGATGTGTAGAAGTTCCTATAGGTCCGCCGCCTCCTCCTTATTGTCCTAGCTTAGGTGTTATACCTCAAACTATAGCAGTACATCCTATTTGTTCATCTTCGATGAAAGCTGGTTCTCTGGTAACTCAGCTTTCTACATCTTCTACTCCTTGTGTTTCTTCTCCTGTGAGGAATAATTTTTTGCATAATTCTATAAGAATCGGTTTTGATCAAGAGATTCCGCTTTGTAGAGGCAATGATGTTCAAAAGGCTGCTACAGACCCTGAATTTGATAGATGTGTTAATATAATTGGTTTTGGTGGCGTTTCTCCATCTGCAGCTCAGTTACATGCTGTATCCTTGAATGATGTTGTAAAATTATGTAATCCATCCGGTGTTGTTGCTCCTTGTGTGCAAAGTGCTTATTTACGCGAAAAACACAAGGGTAGCTGGATGGAAACTAGTGGTGTTCGTATAATATACAGTTTGAATG
>JBEAVG010000051.1:0-7543 GCA_041161045.1 Pseudomonadota bacterium | reverse complement strand
GTGATGAGTAATTATACCACCCAAGATTGGAGAAATCGCCATAACCGCTGTAAAAAAAGCATTCATAAAACCATAGAGTTTCGCAGCCTTATCTCCATAATAAACATCAGCAATAATTGCTGATACAACAACTGCAGAAGTTGCAGCTCCAATACCCTGAATAAATCTTGAAAGAAGAAGGAATTCTAAAGATGGAGCAAGCGCGCATCCCACAGCACCTACTGCAAGCACAAAATTTCCTACTACCATGACTGGCCTTCTACCGTAATATTCTGATAAAGGTCCGTGAACAAGAGAAGCAAGACAAAAGCCCACAAGATTATATGTTATCGTAAGACCCACCATCCTTTCTGATACAGCAAAATAAGTCACAACATCTGGAAAACTTGGAGCAGAAATCTCAAGCTCAATACAGCTATTCAGTAATGCAAAAATTAATAGAAAATTGAGCATGATATTTACCAACAAATTTTAGTATAAACAACAAAACTGAAAATTAAAAACTTACAATTATACCACAAGTCATATCTAACGAAAGATCAACTGATACCAAAAATAGCCTCTATTGGAACTGCAAAAAGGCCTTCACCAAAAGACACCATATGTTCACCAGTATATAAAACTATGCCAGTAAATGATCTGCCTTCAGCCATATTATTTTTAAACCATTCTATATGTTTAAAATGCTCCTTTGTAACTGCAGAACCAGCTTTCACCTCTATTGCGAGAATATCTCCAAAAGCATCCTCTATGATAAAATCTATTTCTCTTCTATCTCGGTCCCTATAGTGATATAAAGTAAAATCTTCATTACTTGCATCTATTAGAGAAACTAGCTGAGCATAGACAAACGTTTCTATAAGTTTACCATTCTTTTCCCCATCAAATTTTACCTGATCGAAATCCCATTTCAACAAGGATGACAATAATCCAGAGTCAGTAAGAAAAAGCTTATCCTGCTTTCCTACCCTTGCATAATCAGTTTTGCACCATGGACGGACTCTATCAACTAAATACAAAGCTTCTAGAGCGTTGATATAGGATTCTACTGTGCTACGGTCTATTGAAAGATGAGAAGTGATTTTAGATATATCCATAAGCTTAGAAGACCATGCAGCCAAAATTTCTATAAGTTGGTAGAATGCATCACTTCTTTTGATATTTATAATATCGCGTAAGTCTCTTTCAAATAGCGCATTTAAATAATCTAGATGCCATGAACGTACATCTCTATTTGTATCAAAAGTAATAGCCTCAGGATACCCGCCTTTAAAAGCAAGTTCTAAATATTGGTCCTTATACATGGAAGAGGTGTATGATCTTATATCACCAGAAAAGAGATTATCTAAAAAATTTGGAGCTCTACCTAATATCTCTCCTACAACTAGGGGTCTTAGTCTGATGTTTGCTACTCTGCCCGCTAAGGATTCAACTACTGTAGGAAGAGTTTGAAGATGAGCTGATCCAGTAAGTAAGAACCTACCTGGCACATTCTTTTCATCTACTTCTTTCTTAATAGCTAGTAGCAACTCAGGTACTCTTTGTATCCCGTCTATAACCATTAGCTCATTACCATGCTTTATAAAACCATGAGGGTCTATTCGCGCGGCTTCTAGCAGAGCTATATCATCTAAAGTCTTGTACGTCAAATTAGTACTTAAACTCCTAGACAAGGTGGTTTTACCACATTGCCTTGCACCAGACATAATAATAACCCTTCTTGTACCTAAGCTATGCGCTACCTTACTAGAAATCCACCTTATATACTTCATTTAGAGACCTTATTCTTAAATTTGTCACTATTTTAGGAATTGGTCTATCACTATTTTAGGAGTTGAGTTGTCACTATTTTAGGAGTTGACCTTCACGAAAGCTCTATAATCAAAGAATAGCTCGATTCTAGAAATAATTCCATCTTTGCGACTCAGCAACATGAGACTTACATTTCATTAGTTAATTTCAGTAATGCAAAAATTAGTAGAAAATTGAGCATGATATTTACGAATTAGACTTATTAGGTGATATTATAGCACTTATAACCCTGGCTCTTTCCTCGAGATCTTTATATTCTTGAACATCTAAATAACCTTCAGATAAAAACATATCACTTATGGATTTTTCATGCCCACAACCTATTTCCATATAGATTTTTCCATCCTTATTTAAAAATCTTTTTGCTGAATTTATGATATTTTTATAGATAGAAAAATCACCAAATAGAGCTGCATGTGGTTCGTAATCAATCGTTTCTTTAGACATTAAATGTTTCTCGTTGTCTAGAATATAGGGTGGATTGCAGATTATAATATCATAACATCCTTCCACATTATTAAACCAATCGCTTTGTATAAAAACACATTTTTTTTCTACGGCCAGATTTTTGGCATTTTTTTCTGCAATCTTTAATGCTTTATCTGAAATATCAACACCATATCCGGTAGAATTTTTTAGCTCTAAAAGCAGCGTAATAATCAAACATCCGCTACCAACGCCCAACTCTAGAATTTTTAGCTTTGAATCCTTAGGGAATGCCTTTAGCACTGCATCTATTATAGTTTCAGAATCACTTCTTGGAATAAGAGTATTTCTATCTACTAAAAATTCTCTTCCATAAAACTCCTTTGCTCCAATTATATATGCTATAGGTTCAGATAAAGATCTTCTGCTAACTAAATCTTCAAACTGCTTTATTGAAGATTTATCTAAAGTTTCATCCTGATGCGCTATTAGATATTCTAAGCTCCAACCAGAAAGATATCTCATCAAAACACGTGCTTCAGAAATTGCTTGAGGTAATGTAATTCCTAGAGTATTTGAAATCTTTATAGCTGCATCTTGTACTAGATTTTTCACTATCATTTAATAATCAACCTTCATAAAATAAAGGCCATAAGCAGGTGCTGTAATACCAGCTGCAGAACGATCTTTAGCATTTAGAATTTTTTCTATATCACTAGGAAAAATTTTACCTTCACCAACCATTTTCAAGGTTCCTACAATATTTCTTACCATATGATGTAAAAACGACTGAGCAGATAATGAAAATTTTATCACGTCTCCATCTTTTTTTATTTCTATTTTATCAAGAGTTTTTATAGGAGACTTAGACTGGCACTCTTTAGCTCTGAAAGAAGTAAAATCATGATTTCCTATAAGGAATTTTGCTGCTTCCTGCATAAGCGTAATATCAAGTTCTGTATGAACATGCCAAACTCTCTCATGGTCGATAACGGTAGGCGATGATCTATTCAAAATAAGATATTCATAATGACGCTTTTTAGCTGAGAATCTAGCATGAAATTCTAAATCTACAATTTTACAAGAAATTATAGATACAGGATGTGGTAACAAAAAGTGGTTCAATCCTCTGATCATACGATGAGGAGCTATGTCTTCTTCAAGATCGAAATGGGCCACTTGACCTCGCGCATGAACTCCAGCATCAGTTCTTCCAGCAGCATATAATGTTGTTTTCTTTTTAGTGAAAGCAAATATAGCTTCTACTATAACCTGCTCAACAGTAACACCATTATCTTGCCATTGCCAACCTGAGAAATATGGTCCAAAATACTCAATGATTAACTTATATCTGATCATAAGAATACTCCTATAAGGAAATAATAGCAGGAGATTTAAGTAAAATCTCTAATTGCGCTTCTGTTGATGTGACAAAACATTGCGCTCCGCTTTTTAGCAAAAACTCAGCTAAGGCATCCCTTTTTATATCATCCAAATGAACAAATATCTCATCTAGTAAAAGTATTGGAGATAGAGAGTCGCGGCTAATTATTGCAATTTGATGCGCCATTAATATACTTATCAAAAGAGATTTTTGTTGTCCTGTAGAGCATAGATGTGATGGTATTTTCTCCGGCATATAATAACTAAGAAAATCATCCTTGTTAGATCCAAAATTAGTACGAGCAGAATCTCTATCTAGACTCCGATTTTGGCATAAAATATCTGCTATAACTTTCTCAGAATTCTCCTCTATTTTACTATCAAGCTTCAATAAGGCTTTAGGAAATGTTGAATCTACAGAGTTCAGATTTTTGTTTAATAAGTCTATCGTGTCTCTACGATTTTGTGTGATAGAGAAATATAGAGAAGCAAGCTCGCGCTCTACAGTGCTAAGCCAATTATTATCTGAAAAATTTGTCTCTAGAATTTGCATACGTTCTCTTTGCAATTTTTCTGCTTTGCTAACCAAAGATGCATGCGATGGAGTTATTACTAGAGTTAGTCTGTCTAAGAATTTACGCCTTTCAGACGGCGCATCGCTCCAAAGTCCATCCATTTGTGGAGTGAGCCAAATCGCAGAAGTAAATTTTGCTAGTTCGCTTTGAGTTATTTTAGATCCATTAAATTCTAGGATCTTCTTCCTGGAATCTAAATTGTAATTAATTTTTATACTCGCAGAACTAAGTTTTGTTCCAAGGGAAGAATCTATAGACCAAGATCTAGAACCAGTCTTGCATATCATATCTGGCGCAGAACCTCTAATTCCTCTACCGGGGGTTAGCTGAGAAATAGCTTCAAGA
Organism: Pseudomonadota bacterium; assembly: GCA_041161045.1. Lineage (GTDB taxonomy): Bacteria > Pseudomonadota > Alphaproteobacteria > Rickettsiales > Rickettsiaceae > CANNRM01. Next base: position 3,002 of record JBEAVG010000051.1, on the reverse strand, counting down.
AGATTAGTTTTCCCAATACCATTATCACCTAATATAAGCGAAATTCCAGAGGGGAACTCAGAACTAAAGAAATCAAAATTACGATAGTTTGTTAAATGTAATTTTTCGATCTTAGTCATCAAGAGGACTCGGTTATTTTCCGGCTTTTTCAGCCTCTGCAGCATCTTGCATCATTTTGCTGTGATAGAGCGCTCCAAAATCAATAGGGTCTATCATTAGTGGTTGCAAACCACCAGATTGTGTAACATTTGCTATAATGCTTCTAGCAAATGGGAATAATAGGGCAGGACAATGAACGCCAAGAATTATTTTACGCTCTTCTTCTGTAACGTTAGAAACTGTGAATACCCCAGAATATACAAGCTCAACAACGAATAATGATTGCTCTTCTGAAGTAGCCTTGGCTTCAACTGTTAGAATAACTTCAAAAACATCTTTTTCCTCAGCAACTCTTACAACATGTAGATCGAGAGATAAGTCTATAACTGGTTTCTTACCACCAGCAAGACTTGCTGGAGCATTTGGATTTTCAAATGATAAATCCTTTATATATTGAGCTTCAACCGAAATTTTTGGAGTATTTTCATTAGACATAATTTATTCCTTATTTGTTAAATTACATTGCTGGCAAAGTTACGCCAGTTTGTTTCATATATTTGCCACTTCTATCAGCATAAGATGTTCGACAAACCTCATCCCCTTTAAAGAAGAGGAACTGACAAGCTCCTTCTCCAGGATAAATTTTTGCAGGAAGAGGAGTTGTGTTAGAAAATTCAAGTGTCACATGCCCTTCCCATTCTGGTTCAAGTGGCGTAACATTTACTATAATCCCACATCTGGCATATGTAGATTTCCCCACGCAAACTACCAATATATCTCTTGGTATACGGAAGTATTCCACTGTTCTTGCAAGAGCAAAGCTATTTGGTGGAATAATGCATACATTATCGGATTTGCGATCAACAAAACTTTGATGATCGAAATCTTTCGGATCTACTATAGCAGAATCTACATTTGTAAATATTTTAAACTCATTGGACACTCTGGCATCGTATCCATAAGAAGAAAGGCCATATGAAATGATTCTTTTGCCATTATCATCAAAGCGCTGTTGGTCAACTATAAAAGGATCAATCATATTATGGCTTTGGACAAGCTTCTCTATCGATTTGTCGGATAATATCGCCATCTTTTACTACATCAATATTCAAGACAGCTAGAATGCTCTAATACCAAGCAAAAGTCAACTTATTTTCTTCTTGACTTTTTGGGGTTTTTCTTTAGAATTCCACCATCTAAAGATGGGTTTGTAGCTCAGCTGGTTAGAGCACACGCCTGATAAGCGTGAGGTCGGAAGTTCAAGTCTTCTCAAACCCACCATCTTCAATTACGCAAGTATTCCGTGAATAAAATCAATAGACAGGTTTTTAAAATTAAATTTTGTACATTACTTTATGTTAAGATGCCTTGTCATATACAATAGCCATTGTACTTCTTGTGCAATAAAACTCCTAGAGGCTCCATTGAGTATATATATTGATTTATCGATATTACGTCTTCTATGATGCCATAAAGTGCCATAAAGATCACTGCTCTTATCTAGCTTTATGCCTAAATTATCCTGTATATATAACAATGACACTATAGACTGGTCATGTCTATTATCTAGAAAATCTAAATGCTCATTCTTACTTGATGTGTCGTCAATTAATCCCGGAATCTGTCCAATCCATAGCCATTTATTAACAAACTCCCTACTACGCTTGGTATTACGAAATATCATTACTGCAGCATTAATCTGGCCCGAATCGCGCACCAAATTATTATCCATATCAAAAAACTTTAACAATTCACGCTTAGTGTACTTTCTGTGCGTAGATGCTATATTATCAAAGAAAAGCATATCATAACCATTAAGACGGTTAATTATAGCATCCATAGAATCTACTATTTTAAGTCCAGAATCTAAATATATTAAGATAGCCCCCTCTGGAATTTGCTCTAGAGTCTTAAGTATAAAATATGGTTTCCAGAGCCAATACCCAGCTCCTCTAGGTTGGTCTAAAATTGCCTTATTCTTCTCATAAAATGCTTCATCTATATGCTCCTTGCGATACATAACCACTGCATCCACGCATTTATCAAGGGATGATTCTGCAAGGACCCTTTCATTCGCTACATAAGCATCACCTTGGCCATAAGTAATCAGATATACTGGACTCTTTAGCATAGTGCTGCATACTGTTGGCTTCTTAGTCGAAAGATCATGTTTGTTTATCTCTCTAATTGCTCCGAATAAGCCAAGAGCTAAGAATGCTATTACTAGAAAAATAATGACGTATTTTATTATAGTTATCAACTTGCAAAATTTTTTAATTATACAACGCTCAAGGAAGTATAGAAGTAAACGACAAATTGTCAATTTAAATAACTGTATCGCTCTATACAAGTGGCATAATCTACTTGCTTTTAGACATTCTATTTGATAGAAAGCTTAAGAGAGAATTTTAAGGAGAGTTTTATGAGTACTCATGCTATTACCAAAGAACATTTGCAGCAGATAATAGGCAAATTGGAGCGTCTCGAGCAAGAAAAAGCTAATGCCATGGAAGACATACGCGAAGCCTGCGCTGAGGCTAAGGCAAATGGGTTCGATGTTCCCACAATCAAAAAAATCATGCGCATCCGCAAGATGGATGAACAAAAAAGGATAGAGCAAGAAGAGCTCTTAGACCTTTACATGGGCGCGCTGGGGATGTAATTTAGATATTTATTATTAACCAAATCAAGGACTCCTTAAAATGTGCAATCGTCTTTTTAGTATTTTCATTAGCAGGTTGCCGTCATTGCGAGGAGCGTAGTGACATAATATGTTGTTGCTCCCACTACCCCAAAAATTTTTCTCTCAAATATTTTAGAAATGTTTCAGGATTGAGGGTTGGCTCACCAGTTGTATTTTCTATAAGTTTTGATGGTGTAAATCTTGAAGCATTGTGCCATAT
>JBEAVG010000033.1:0-2575 GCA_041161045.1 Pseudomonadota bacterium | reverse complement strand
GGATATATAGAGGCATCTAATCAAGGACATAATTCTGTATATAATGTAAATAGTTTTATTGAAAAACCTCCTTTAAACAAAGCTCAAGAATTGATCAAAACCGGCCTTCATTTTTGGAATTCAGGAATTACTATTTTCAAACCAGACGCAATGCTTGACCTAGCAAAAAAACTTGACGATAAAACTTATAACATAGTTTCTATGGCTTACAATAAGTCGGAATTAGATCAAAATATTATTTTCGTTGATAATAGCTATAAAGAAATTATCCCAAACTCTTTAGATCAGGCATTTTTAGAACAAGCCCCAAATCTATCGATGATTAAAGCAGATTTTGGTTGGCATGACCTTGGTGGCTGGAATGCATTATGGGAAATTCATGCGAAAGATCATGTAGGAAATGCTACGATAGGAAATGTTGCTCTCCATGATACAGCAAATTCATATATTAGCTCTGAGGGCAAAATTACAGCAGTCGTAGGAGTTAATGACATAATAGTAGTTAACACCCCAACAGCTACGCTTATATCTCATAAATCAAGAGCTGGCGAAGTAAAAACTCTAATGGAAAAGCTTACAAAATACAAAAATCAGAATAATACTTTGCAAAATAATCGTTTCTGTATAAACTCTGGATTGCAAAAGAACTCAGGATAAGAACTCAAGATGAAACATTTAGCATTGGTTACTGGAGGCACAAGAGGCATTGGTGCCGCAATATCAAAAGCATTAAAGGCAGAAGGTCATGATGTGGTTGCAAATTACTTCTCCAATGATGATATAGCGAAAGAATTTGAACAAGCTCATGAAATACCAACTATAAAATGGAATGTAGCTGAATTTGAAGAATGCGAAACAAATGTAAAAAAAATCGAAGAAAAATATGGAACTAATATTTCCATTCTAGTAAATAATGCCGGCATTACTAGAGATGGAATGCTACATAGAATGACACCTCAAAATTGGTATGATGTTATGCATGTAAACTTAGATTCCTGCTTCAATATGTGCAGAGTTATCATAAACCAAATGCGCGAAAAACAATATGGACGTATTATCAATATAAGTTCTATAAATGCACAATCAGGACAAATAGGCCAAGTAAATTATTCTGCAGCTAAATCTGGGATAATAGGCTTTACTAAAGCCCTTGCAAGGGAATCCGCAGCAAAAAATATTACTGTAAACGCAATAGCACCAGGTTATATAGAAACAGATATGACTTCTGTAATACCTAAAGAAATCATGGATAAAATTGTTTCCCTAATACCAGTCTCAAGACTAGGAAGACCTGAAGATGTAGCAAGAGCCGCAGCATTTCTTGCAAGCGAAGAAGCAAATTATATAACAGGCGAAACAATATCTGTTAATGGTGGACATAATATGTTTTAATGCTACTCCATCATATGTAGCAACTTAGATATTGTTAAATCCTTAGGCTTTTTGAAATCCTGAACGACACATCCTTCTTTAAGAACAATAATCCTATGACCGTATTTTACAGCATCTTCTAACTGATGCGTTACCATTACTGTAGTAATCCTATGATCCTCAATGGCTTTTGCTGTTTGTTTCATAATCTCATCTGACGCTTTCGGATCAAGACTACTAGTATGCTCATCTAGAAATAAAATATGAGGAGGATGTGCAAGAGAAAGCGCTAAAAGCAAAACTTGCTTTTCTCCACCGGAAAGAATGTTTACAGGCTGATGTAGAGACTTCATAAGTCTATCTTTTTTACCTGTTAATTCAAGAATTTTATCAGTGCTAATCCTATCTTCAGTAGGGAATCTACTTTCCCATAAAATGATATTTTCTTCTATAGTCAAATCCACAAACAATCTCTGTTCTGGCCTTTGCGTTAGAGTAATTATATTCTGAGTTTTTCTCTCTGCGGGAATATCTTCAAGCAAAATTTGATCTATATAAACAGATCCTGTTTTATGCCCCCTTTCACCAGTGAGAAGCTTTATTAATGTAGATTTCCCACTTCCATTATGCCCCAATAGCACTACAAACTCTCCAGGAAAAATGCTTAGTGAAGTCTTCGATAGAATAGGAAATTCCCTTTCGGATACGAAAAATGAAATATCTTTTGCTTCAAGTAAGACCTTCATATTCAAGCTTCCTTCTTATAGATTTTGCGCAATGCTGCGAAAAGAATGATACCTAATAATAGTTTAAGATTTATGGGATCAATTCCTACTTTAAGAAGTATGCTTATGCAACAAAAATACAGTAATATACCAATGAAAGATGATAGCACTTCAGGAAAAAGAAGGAATTTAGCTTGGCTTGATATCATAATTTGGCGCCCTATAACAACGGCTCCTATACCAACAAGAGCAACACCAAAGCCCATATTAATATCAGCGAAGCCATTTACTTGCGCGGACAAAACACCTGTTAGAGCTGCTAAGGAATTGCTAAGCATAAGGCCAAAGAGACGATATTTCTCTATAGATTTCCCAAGCACTGCTAACAGCTTTTGATCATGCCCGAATGCTCTTAGAATCAATCCAAACTCTGACTTAAGTACTAGAATCAACAACGCAAGACATAAAATACCAACTAC
>JBEAVG010000015.1:0-2688 GCA_041161045.1 Pseudomonadota bacterium | reverse complement strand
CGTCTTTGCGTAGAGCTTTTACAGTTTCTCTAGCTATAATTCTTCCACCTATTGCTGCTTGTATTGCAATTTGAAAGAGTTGCCTTGGGATCAATTCTTGTAGCCTTACGCAAAGTTCTCTACCACGGAATTCTGCTCTGGATCTATGTACTATTATAGATAAAGCATCAACAATTTCAGCATTTACAAGAATAGTTAGTTTTACGAGATCGCTCAATTCGTAACCATCCATATGCCAGTCAAAGCTCGCATATCCTTTGGAACATGATTTTAATTTGTCATAAAAGTCAAACACTATCTCATTAAGCGGAAATCTATAAACAACCATAGCTCTGGTTCCTACATATGTGAGATCTACTTGTTGACCGCGTTTTTCTGTACATAGCGAAAGGACCGCTCCAAGATAAGCATCGGGCACAAAAATAGTTGCCTTAATCCATGGTTCTTCCATGGAGGATATGCTACCAGTATCAGGCATGTCAGCTGGGTTATGGATCTCATGCATTACGCCATCATTGGTTGTGATTTTGTAAACCACGCTTGGTGCTGTGGTTATCATATCCAAATCAAATTCTCTATCTAATCTTTCTTGAATAATCTCCAGATGTAAAAGGCCTAAGAATCCGCATCTAAAACCGAAACCAAGTGCGTTTGATGTTTCTTGTTCAAATTCAAAACTAGCATCATTTAATCTCAACTTAGCTAGGGAATCTTTTAGGTGATCAAAATCAGAAGCATCAGCGGGATAAAGACCACAGAAAACCACTGGTAAATTTGGCTTAAACCCAGGTAATGCTTGGTTGCATGGGTTTCTATCATCTGTAATCGTATCACCAACTTTGCAATCTGCAACTTGCTTTATTGATGCTGTCAGGAATCCCACTTCACCGGGGCCTAAAGTTTCACACATGTTTTTTTCAGGAGTGAAGAAGCCTACATTATCAAGAGAGTAGGTGCTTCCAGTTGCCATCATTTTGACTTTCATGCCCTTTCTTATAGTGCCATCTATAACTCGCACCAAAATAACAACACCTAAATATGCATCATACCAACTATCTACTAGAAGAGCTTTAAGTGGTTTGTTCTGGTCCCCTTTAGGAGCTGGTAATTTTGTGATTATAGCCTCGAGAACATCTTCTATACCCATGCCACTTTTAGCAGAGATTGAAATGCTGCCAGATGCATCAATTCCTATAACATCTTCTATTTGCTCTTTAACTCTTTCTGGTTCTGCAGCAGGAAGATCTATCTTATTTAATATAGGTACTATTTCATGGTTATTATCTATGGCTTGATAAACGTTGGCAAGAGTTTGTGCTTCAACCCCCTGGCTTGCATCAACAACTAAAAGAGATCCTTCGCAAGCAGCAAGGGATCGACTGACTTCATAGGCAAAGTCTACGTGCCCTGGTGTATCAATAAGGTTGAGTTGATAAATTTTACCATCTTTTGCTTTATAATTAAGCCTAACTGTTTGGGCTTTGATTGTAATTCCACGTTCGCGCTCAATATCCATAGAATCTAGTAACTGAGCTTTCATCTTGCGCTGATCGATAGCGCCGCAGAATTCTATAAGTCTATCAGCTAAAGTAGATTTGCCATGGTCTATATGAGCTATGATTGAGAAATTTCTTATTAATGAAGTCTCTGTCATCTATTTTTCTCCTGCTAAAGCTAGCCATTTCTCTGCGCATAATTTTGCCATATTACGAACTCTTCCTATATAGACTGCACGTTCAGTTGTGCTGATAACACCACGCGCATTTAGTAGGTTAAAAAGATGACTCGCCTTGATACAAAAATCATATGCAGGAGCTGGAAGATCATTCTCTATTAACATTAAACATTGGTCCTCAGATTCTTTGAATTGTCTAAAAAGAACGTCAGTGTTAGCAAGCTCGAGATTGAATTTAGAGAATTGCTTTTCTGCTTCAAAATCCACTTGCCCATAAGTAAGAGCTTTCTCTCCTACTTGGCCGTTCCAATCAAGTTTTGCAACTTCATCAACTTCTTGTATATAAAGCGCAAGTCTCTCGAGGCCATATGTTATCTCTCCTGCGATAGGGCGACATTCAATCCCACAGAGTTGTTGCATATAGGTAAATTGCGAAACCTCCATACCATTACACCAGACTTCCCAACCAAGTCCTGAAGCTCCAAGGGTAGGTGATTCCCAATCATCCTCCACAAATCTAATGTCGTTTTTCTTTTGATCAATACCAAGAATCGCAAGACTATCTAAGTATAATTGCTGAATGTTATCTGGAGAAGGTTTTAAAATAACCTGGAACTGATAATAATGCTGCATTCTGTTAGGATGGATAGCGTATCTGCTGTCGGTAGGGCGCCTAGATGGTTGAACAAAGGCTACATTCCAATTACGAGCACCTAAAGTTCTAAGAACAGTAGCTGGATGAAAAGTTCCAGCTCCCATTTCAACATCATAAGGTTGTAGAATTGCGCATCCTTGAGACATCCAGAATTGCTGCAACATCATGATCATTTCTTGGAAGGATATTTTTTTCTTGCTCATAAGTGTAAGTAATTTACTAAATAATTATGTTTTTCGCTCAGAGTGTTATAATTCCTACGAAAGCTGGATATGACACATTCTTGGCCGGAATCATAGCATATATTCTCTTATAGGACAATTTTTAAAAATTTCTGACAATTTTCTAAAATTTCCTC
>JBEAVG010000116.1:0-3029 GCA_041161045.1 Pseudomonadota bacterium | reverse complement strand
ATGGTATTCCAGAGCTAAAAATGGCTATTCAAAGCAAATTTGCTAAGGAAAATGGGATTGATTATGATTTAAAAGAAATTATAGTTGGTAGCGGAGGAAAGCAAGTTATATATAATTTGTTTATGGCATCGCTTAATGATGGAGATGAGGTTATTATTCCGGCTCCATATTGGGTTTCTTATCCAGATATGGTGTTGCTTGCAGGTGGTAAGCCTGTAATTATTAATTGTTCTATTGAAGATAAGTTTAAAATAACTTCTACAAAGTTACGTTCAGCTATTACTCCGAAAACAAAATGGATTGTTATCAATTCTCCAAGTAATCCTACTGGAATGGTTTATACTAAAAATGAGTTAGAGGATATAGCAGAGGTGATGAGAGAGAATCCTTCTCTATATGCCCTTGTAGATGATATGTATGAGCATATTATTTTTGACAATATGGAGTTTAATACTTTAGCTCAAGTTGCTCCTGACTTAAAGGGGCGTATTTTTATCGCTAATGGTGTTTCTAAAGCATATTCTATGACTGGATGGAGAATAGGTTATGGCGCAGGGCCAAGTAATTTAGTAAAAGCAATGGGTATAATACAATCTCAGAGCACATCAAACCCTTGTTCTATAAGTCAGTATGCGGCTCTAGAAGCTCTTACTGGAGATCAGATTTTTGTCAAAAAAAGCATTATTCAATTCCAACAAAAAAGGGATCTAGTATTTGGAATGTTGAAACAAATTGATGGTTTGGATACTTTATTGCCTAATGGCGCATTTTATTTCTTTCCATCATGCAAAGCATTTTTTGGTAAAAAAACACCCAGACAACACAAGCTCATAGATGATAGTAGCGATTTTGCTGCATATTTGCTTGATGAGGCAGAGGTTGCTGTAGTTCCTGGAAGCGCTTTTGGTGCAGAAGGATTTTTCAGAATTTCTTATGCAACTTCTAAAGAGATATTAGAATCTGCATGTAGACGAATAGCTATAGCTTGTAGTAAACTATTGTAGAATATAAGAATGTTAGTTAAATTGAATGGTTCGCGGCATAAAAAAAATTCTAAAATCTAGTATTTTAGCAAAGAATATAATAGCTTTCCTTATAAATATATATTTAAGGATGGTTTATTCTACTACTAGCTGGAGGCATTTTTTTCCTAATACTTCAACAAAGAACAGCTGGATTTTAGCGGAACGTACAATAGCTCTTACTTGGCATGATAAACTTGCTATTCTTCCACATGAAATACTACATTTTGGTAATAGGATGCATATATTAGCTTCTCCTCATAGTGATGGTGCTATTATAGCATCTATACTTAAATTTCTAGGGTTTAGCATTATTTATGGTTCTACTAATAAAGATTCCATAAAGGCAGTTAGATCTATTATGAGTACCCTTAATGCTGGTGATAATATATCTATAACGCCTGATGGTCCTAGAGGTCCTAGACATCAAATTAATAGTAGTATAATTGAAATAGGCAAAAGGTGTAATGCTAAAATGATATGTGTATCATGCGTTCCATCTAGATATTTGTCTCTTAAAAGTTGGGATAGGTTGATAATTCCTTTACCTTTTGGCACAATAGATGTTTATTACAGTGAATTTATGGATTTAAATGAAAAATCTAAGATTACAAACGATGATTTGCAGTCTATACTGAATAATTTAACTGTTGGGAAATATGACTGATGATTTTGTTCTATAATATACTGTGGATTTTATGCTTACCGTTTATAATAGTTCTGATGGTTTTTAGGCTTATTATAGGAAAGGAAGATAGTTTACGTATTTCTGAAAGGTTTGGAATTATTTCTCTAAATAAATCTAAGAAAAAGACTATATGGATACATGCCGCTAGCGTTGGTGAGGCGAAATTGGCTCTTACATTGGCAGAGCAGTTGCAGAAAAAGTTTAAAGATAATAGGGTGCTTATTACAACAGGAACAAAAACGTCAGCTTCAATTGTTAGATCTAATACTTCTCCGACTTTGATACATCAATATATTCCTATAGATAACATTATTTCTGTCTATTTGTTCCTTGATTATTGGAAGCCTCAAATTGGTATATTTATTGAAGGAGAATTATGGCCAAATATGTTATATCTTGGAGAAAAATATTGTCCACTTATTCTAATAAATGCGAGGATGTCTGATAAATCATTTGAGAGGTGGGAGTATTTTAGGCCTCTTTTGAGTATGCTTGCGTCTAAATTTAAACAAATTCTTTGTCAAAGTAGTTTAGATACTATCAAATATCATAAACTAGGTATAAAATCTGCAAAAGAAATAGGTAATTTGAAATATTCTTCTACTAAGTTAGAAGTTGATAGTACCCAACTAAAATCTTTGACTTCTCAGATTGTTGATAGAAAAGTTTTTCTTGCAGTAAGTACTCATCCAGGAGACGAACTAAAAATTCTGGATGTTCATTCTAAACTTAGGGAAAATCATGAAAACCTACTTACAATAATTGCTCCTAGACATACTAATAGATCAAAAGAGATACAAGCTTTAATAAAGGCTAAAAAAATATCATACAAGACTAGGTCCAAAAAAGAAAAAATAACAGATTCCACAGAGGTTTATATAGCTGATACAATGGGCGAGCTAGGACTGTTTTTTAGTATAGCTAAGGCGAGCTTTATAGGCGGTTCTTTTGCTAATGGTGGACACAATCCTATAGAGCCAGCATTTTTTAACACTTATATCTTATTTGGACCTGATATGAGTAATTTTTTTGAAATAGCTGAGGAATTCACTTCTCAAAATGCTGCAATCCAAGTAAGCGATACTAAAACCCTTGTGGAAGCTTTAGAAAAGATATTTGAAGGAAAGATGGATTCATCTAATCTACAAAAAAAGAAGATTATAAAAAATCACTCCAGTGTTTTAGACGCCTATGTTTCATATGTGAAAGATTGTATGGAAAACAACAAGAATGTCATTCAAATTTCTGAAATTAATTCTATATAAGAGATTGTTAAGTAATAGATTTTGTGTGCCTATTTAATTTTATAAGTGATATTA
>JBEAVG010000113.1:0-3480 GCA_041161045.1 Pseudomonadota bacterium | reverse complement strand
GCAGCCTCACCGATCGCTTTAAAATTTTGAATTGTCAAATCACCAACAGCCGTTAATGTACCAGCACCTGTGATTGTTCCTGTCGCGTTACCAACTAGATCTAATGTTTTTCCATCTGCTATTTTCATTACGCCAGTAGAACCAAGAACAAGAGCCTTAGTTTTAACATCTTCACTAAATGTTGTATTAGCAGCATTAACTTCTAGTTTAGCTATAGCTGCAGCACCACCTATTGCTTTCGAAAATGTATTACCAGCATCAGAAATAACTATTGTACCTCTACCAGGAGCTGTGCCATTTATAGTAGCATTAGCAAAATCAGCACCAGTTGATGTGATTTTTAAAGTAGAACCATCACCTAATGTTGTTTCACCAAGACCAGCGTAGTTGTTGGCAACAACGCCACCAGCTGCAGAAGACGCAGTACCACTAAATGTCAAAGTTTTGTTATCAGCAAGAGTTAATTTAATAGCTCTTGCAGGAGTTCCAGGATTTCCAGCATTAAGGGCTATGGATCCTATTGTCGCATTCTCAGAAACAACTATTGTTTTCCCGTTTAAAGCCAGATCGTCAAGGTCAATGGCTGCGATATTAGCATCTTCCACGTCCACATTAAGATCTTGAACAGCACCAAACTTTATTTCGTCACTATTCACGAAAGGATTATCTAACTCAGCACCAGTCGAAAGAACAGCAGCACCACCATTCTGTGTTGTTCTTTGCGCAGGAACCGCACCAGCTTCCATTGCACCAAAAGCCAAGCCTGCTAGCATTGTTGAAGCTTTTAGGATATTTTTTAAATTTTTATTATTTCTCATAGTTTAACCTATTTTTATTGTTAACTTTAGTTTTTGTTTTTGTATCTCGGTTTTGTTTGTGGCTTTGGTTTGTTGTCCCGTCATCACGAGGAGGCCCAAGGGCCGACGTGGTGATCCAGTTCAAACTTCTGGATTGCCGCGTCACTTCGTTCCTCGCAATGACGTTTTTTGAATTCTGGATCCCCGCCTTCGCGGGGATGACAAAAGAGAAACGGGGATGACAGAAGAGGAACAGTGATGACATCCTCGCCTTCGCGGGGACAGCACTCGGGGCTGTTGCAAAAATGCAACCACTTAAGCAAAAACCATAATGAATATAACCAAAACAAGTGAAGTATCACTTGATAAAGGTTGCTAAACACCATGTCTTTTTCGCTTAAATGACACCAAAAACCAATCAAAACCTAAACTGTAAAACAGCGTTAGTAAGCTTTGCACAAGGCAAAACCGAAATACCAACATGGGCTTGAGTATATATCACGCCCACGCAGATCGCAAGTGGATTTGTTAGCTTTTCTTATCCAATCGTTCATTTGTGACTTTTTTATCCTGTGTTTTTTAATATTTCAGTAAGAATTAGGTGGCAGATCCTTAGGGGAATTTGGTGACTAATTCGCCTACTGCGAAATGCCGATTAAGATAATGACAGATGTATCTTTAGAGCGTAATTTATTTTCGACATTACATCTTCTCCCACGCCCCCAACTTTAGTAGAAATACGCCTCTTTGAGATTGTTCTAATCTGTTGACATTGAGCCTTACTATTCTGATCTAGCCCAGAATCAATAGTGTCAAGGTACACTTCAAATGGATATATTTTTGATATTTTTGATGTTATCGGGACTATAGTAATAGTATCTGAAAATAAGTTGTTAGGGTTTGAACTAACTATTAGCACAGGCCTTATCTTATTAATCTCAGAGCCTAAAGTAGGATTGAGATCTGCATAAAAAATCTCACCTCTCTTCATCTAAACCATCTAACAAAGAGATATCCCACTCATCGTCACTCGTCTCAGCATTGGCCGCTTTATATGCAACGCACAATTCTCTTTCTTGAAGCAACTCTAAAGCCTCCTGAATTACAGATGACCTGCTAGCATATGCCGATTGCTGCTGCTTGTGATCTATGAACAGCAATAATTCATACGGCAGTGAAATTGATAACTTAGACTTATTCATTATACTACTAGAATAGAATACTAACTTATGCTACTAAATAGTAAGACAATTGTCAATCTCATTCTTCATCATATCTAAAGCCATGGTAACATCATTTTACTACAAATGAACATTTGTCGATTTGTAGTAAGATTTTGTTACGATGTTTTTTTACTACAAATGAGCATTTGTCGATTTGTAGTAAGATTTTAGTTTGATATTTTCTTACTAGTAATGTACAAATGTCGATTATTAGTAAAATTCAAAATATAATGCAAAATTTTATCGGAAGAAAACACGAACTAAGTTTGCTAGAGGATCTTTATACCAAAAACTCTGCATCATTGGTAGTAATCAAGGGCAGAAGACGCGTAGGAAAAAGCAGACTGGTAGAGGAAAAATAAAATAGCAAACCTAAGCTTACCTAAGGGCTTCGCATGTATTCCCGTGCTAATTCACGTAAATGGTGTCGATGATTCAGTACTAGACCAGGATTTTTTCGGTAAGATAATAGATTTTGCAGAGCTTATGACAAACTCTCTCTAAATTTCTTATGCAACTCTAGCTCTTCTAGGGTTGGCTTTACCACCTTACTGCTTAATGTATTAACATAAACATGCTGATCTTCTGAAGCGCCATCTTTCCCACCTGAATGCATTAAAAATTTCGACTGCCTTCCACCGCATAATTCAACATAAACATCAGCTAGCAGTTTCGCATCCAGCAAAGCGCCATGAAATGCTCTGTCAGAGTTATCAACCTTAAATCGCTTACATAATGCATCCAAATTGAGTTTAGAACCAGGAAACATCTTACGCGCCATAGACAAAGTATCTATTATATGATTACTCTCCAATGATGGTTTATTTACTAAAGTAAGCTCATAATTTAAAAACTTCATGTCGAAAGGAGCATTGTGAATAACCAATGTGCTGCCGCCTATAAATTCCAAAAACTCATCCGCAATATGCGAAAACAAAGGCTTGTCCTGCAGGAACTCCGTGGAAATACCATGTATCCTATATGCATCATGTGGCACATCCCTCTCAGGATTAAGATAAAAATGAAATTTGTTACCCGTAAGAACTTTATTGCGCATTTCTAAAGCGCCTATCTCTATTATTCTATGGCCAGACTTGGGGTCAAGACCTGTTGTTTCAGTATCTAATATGATTTCTTTCATTTTCCGCCTAATTATTTATAATAGAGCCATGCAATTATTTTGAAGCTTTAAATAAGATGACAAACGCAATATTACTAGAAAATCTAACAAAGATCTATCAGTCTTCTAAATTAGCCCTAGATGATATTAACCTTACTATTCCAGAAGGTTCGATCTTTGCTCTTTTGGGACCAAATGGCGCCGGAAAATCTACCCTTATCAATATCCTAGCTGGAACTGTTCTTAAAACCTCAGGCAAAGTTTATATAGGTGGTATAGACCTGGATTTAAGCCCGCAAGGAGTAAAGTATAATATAGGAATAGTTCCTCAAGAAATAAC
>JBEAVG010000066.1:0-3066 GCA_041161045.1 Pseudomonadota bacterium | reverse complement strand
CGTATATGTTTAAGGTGCTCGGACCACTCATCTCCTGCTACTCGTCTATTTTTGACAAGAGACAGCAAATCTTCCCCTAGTATTTTTAGTTTTCAAGTTATTTTCTAGGGGGAATTTGCTTTAGTCTTTAACCTAGAAACTTGATCAAAGCCGCTTTACAAACATTTAGCACATCGGACTAGCTCTAGATTTTTTACAAGAGATGGTATAATTTTAGCACTGCGCATCGAAGCAACATGAACTTGCGCTATATCTTAAATGAAAAAACATGGCTTTATGCTCTCTGACACTAAAGTGCTTGGGCAGAGCTTCTTTCCAGCATCTACAGCCGAATGCTTCACCAGGCATGTCCATACCAGCTCTATCTCTCCTAAAGATTAGCCCTTCTCTTATCAAATGAGATTCTCTGACTTTCCCATCTAGCTTAGTTCTCCAAACAAAAAATTCATCAGAATCACTGGCTAGTTTCCCTTTAGTTGCAGAACTTGGTATTCTAGTTTTTTCTGCATAAACAGAATCGCGTAAATCTGGAAAATGTTTCTCATTTCCAAAAATATAAAATGGACATTCTGTAGAGTTAAGCAAAGCAGCCTCAGCTTCTCTCCTTATAGCAATACCAGGAAGCTTATCCTTATTAGATCTTGCTCTAAGCTCTTCTACCGCTTTTAATAAATATCCCTTGTCACCTGTTTTAGCATAACCCGTCATATATCATTGAAAGTTAGTATTGTTACCAACTACTCCATTACAATTAAAATAGGCCACTATGATAGCCATCTTTTCATTAGGGCGGAAAGCATCCCATACACCATCATATATATCCTTAAGTTTTTCGATAGCATCGTCTATGTGATGCTTTAATAATTTGTCTACATCTTCATCCGTAATGCAGGCGTTTCCGACATAAACATCATCAAAATCTGTTTGAACTATTTTTTGCCATTCACCTCTGAATCCCTTTGAGCCTTTGCCGCCACCAGCATCCATGTTACATCCTATTCCAACCGTAACATTACCTAAAACTTTCTCGCCCTTAGCTAAAATATTTTTTATCAAATTTGCCTTACCTTTAGAAGGCCTTGCATCATCATAAGCCCAAAGTGAATATCCCTCTAACTGAATGAGAAATTGTTTTGTTAACGAATCAAAAACCTCCTTATCTTTAGCATTCGATAAATCCAAATTATGCGAATTATCCCTCACTAACTCAGCTAATTGGACCTTTGTCATAAATATCCTCCTATAATCAATATTAGGATGATAGTCATAACATAAAAAAATCCTCCACTAATACCCTAGTCCCAAAATTTTGTAAGATCGAGCGATAACACATCAATTTTTGGTAAAATTTGGCAGACTCTTTTATCTTCTGCATTTACACAATCATAATAAAAAGAGATATGACATTTTCTGTCTAAATATGCCGACCCTCTTGGACCATAATGCTCAAGACGTATATCCTCGTATTTTACCTTTTTGACTCGCTCGATTATTCTCTCTGGAATTCTTTTGAAAAACAGTTTGTTTGAATAATATAGCTTTTTTATGCTATGGTTCTCTGACGGGACATCAAAACTATATTTTACATTTTTATCTGGCAAGAATACAAGGACATACACCTTCTCTTGAGGAATCACAGTCATTCCCTTTATATATCTATAATCTCTATGAATAACCGCTTGCTGAAAGGCCAAGATTACTTTCTTAACCTCACGCCAATTAGCACCGTAAATATTCTGGGCCAAAGCATCTTGACACTGTTCGCTCCAAATCTTATTAAATCTATCACAATGAACATGCCCAACATTAAAGGGTAAAAGCACACCTTTTCTGTCCATAAATTCCCCAACATCATCAAGGGACTCACCCTGATCGGAAGCAAAAGCCTGCACTCCAAAGCTCAAAAACAATAACAAAATTAAGTACATCCTCATATGCTCACCGTTAACAACTATAAGTATAGTAAGCGTTATATTAAATAAATCAAGAGTTGTCTATAAGAATATTGATCTATGTGCGACCAAAATGATTTTGCTATCTTTCACTACTCAAATGGCTTAACTATAACCATTATAACAGCAATTATCATTGCAATAGTTGGTATTTCGTTTGCAATACGGTAGAAATGTTCTGAATGAGTGTTTTTTCCTTGAGCAAAATCCTTACGCCATTTTGCCATAAGGCCATGCATTATTGTAATAACAAGAATTCCGAACATCTTTATATGAAACCATATTCCTAGTGCGCTGAAACCATATATATAAGCAGTTATCAAGCCCATAATATATGCTAGTATCATAGAAGGATTCATTATAAATTTTAAAAGTCTATATTCCATAACCTGAAAAGTCTTGTCCATTTCAGAACCAACTTCTGCTCTTGTATGATAAACATAAAGACGTGGAAGATAAAGTATTCCACACATCCAGGCTATAACTGATATAACATGTATTGCCTTAAACCATGCATAATAATCTGACATTCTAACCTACTTGCAAAAACAACCAGTAAATCCATTAGGGCAGATTCTACACATTTTTGAGGATGATGCTAGCAAATTCTTATCATTTATGAATTTTTTTACCATATCTCTAAGGGCGGATATAAACTTGTCAGAACTGCTAAGTGTTGGAACTCTCAAATATTCTATTTTTTTATCTTTTGCAATTTGCATATATTCAATATCAAGCTCAACTAGAGTCTCTGAATGTTCCGAAACAAATGCTATAGGAACAATAACAAGAGCTTTACCTTCTCTGCAAGCTTCTTTTATTTCTTCTTCTGTGTCTGGCATTAGCCATTTCATTGGCCCTACCTTGCTCTGATACGTAATCCTGTAATCAAGATTTTTTATCTTCAAAGAATCTACTACTTTTTGAACAGTAACTTCTATTTGATATTGATATGGATCGCCTGATTTTATAACTTTTTCTGGAAGACCATGCGCTGAAAATAACATTCTAAAATTTTGTGATTTTAAATTTTTCAAAGTTGATTTTATATTCTGTACATGCGCTTCTATAAATTCTATGTCATCTGCATAGCAACAAATAGAAGTTGTTATAT
>JBEAVG010000052.1:0-3553 GCA_041161045.1 Pseudomonadota bacterium | reverse complement strand
CTCTAAAGGTATGCGTGCTTTTTGCACCACTATTGGATCTATATGAATTAGAGGTTTTTGATTTTTCATAGTAAGATATAGTTTCTCTAAAGTATTAAGTCTCATAGATTGGGATTCGTTAGAAAATATTGAATTTTCTGAATTAACTAATGGAACATCGAAAAACTTAGCTTTTGGAGCTCTTTTGTGCATCTGATGAATAATACCGGGCTCAGTAAGAATAATGAACTCCTCTGTAGTACGTTCTTCTACATATTTTATCAGAGAAGCGCTACCACCTATATGATTTGCATATTCCAAGATAGAATTTGTACAAGATGGATGTGCTATAATCTTCGCTCTAGGATGCGCTGCCTTCAACCCTATCAAATCTCTTACTGAAAAATTATTATGCACAAGACAAGAACTCTCTATCAAAACCATTGGAACACCAGTTTTGTTAATAAGATAGCTACCAAGATTCTTGTCTGAAGCAAATAATATTTGTTTTTCCTTAGAGATAGATAAAATAATTTTTTCAGCATTTGAAGTTGTAACTATGATATCAGAAATAGACTTTACCTCAGATGAACTATTTATATGAGATACTATTTCATGACTTGTATTAGTATCGCGAAATTTAACTAATTCTTTTATCGAAATAGCATTATCAATAGGAAATTCAGCTTCAATATCAGGAACCAATACTTTTTTCTTCGGATTAAGAATAGATATAGATTCAGCCACAGAACGTGACCCACAAAAAACTATTAAATCAGCGTTAGATTCAGAAACATATTGTATATTTTCTAGAGAGTCGCCAACGAAATCTGAAACATCTTGTACTTCAGAATCTTGATAATAATGAGAAATAACTACAGCATTAAGATCATTTTTGAGAATCGCAATCTCACCTTCAAAATCTATAGGAGATGGATTATTTTGCACAATCGGGGCCATAAAAGAGCCTCCTTAAGCTGTTCATAAGGATGGTGGCCAGGGCCGGAATCGAACCGGCGACACAAGGATTTTCAGTCCTTTGCTCTACCAACTGAGCTACCTGGCCTCCAGGAGCATAAGTTATACAATGATTAGGTGAGTTTGTCTAGCTTTTTATAGCCTTTTTGCTTTATAACTTTAGAACTTCACACACCAAAGGCTTAGACGACTACTCCTTAACTTCTACCAAATCCCAAATCAAATTGAACAAAAGAGACCTAAAAATGAAGCCTGAATAAGCATAATTAGTCTTATGTGCTAAATGTTTCCAAAGATTAATCGCTTTTCTTTACTTAATTTCGGAACCTGGTATTACATATCTAATAACATTATGCTCATCAAGTTTTTTAGTCTCCTTACGTTTTTCTTCTTCTTTAAATTCAAGAATTCTGTTTTTTAGAGCTATCTCATATTTCTTAAGCTCCGCAAATTGTTCATGCAAAAGCAAATGAGCTCGCTCTACCTTTTGTTCCAAATCTTTGATATTTTTCTGTATAACGGATTGAATCTTCCGAGAATTAAGAAGATAACTGTCCAAGATGGGACCATATTCCGAAGCATGAAACCCCTCCATCTCAATTTGCATATCTTGCATAAGCTTCACAAGCTCAGCTTCATTTTGAGATATCATATGATTATATTCTGATATCTGCTTTAATGTTTTATCAACATCATTCTTATGTAGCTTGATCAGAGTCTGGAGTTTTTTCATCGCTTTGTTCTTGGATGTTTAGTATTTGCGAAAGCATCTTATAACTTTCAGAAATATGAGTACTTTCATCAGGCCTTTGATTAAAAAATTCATCTAACTTACTGAAAAATTCTATAGAAGCATCAACTTCAGCATCAGCACCTTTCTTATAAGCTCCAAGTCTTATCATCTCGGCCATATCGCTATATATAGAAAGCATCTTGCGCCCAAATGTAACAAGCCTATTTTCAAAAGGAGTATTACATTTTGGAACTGACCTTGATATACTTTGCAGAACATCAACAGCAGGAAACCTACCTCTTTGGGCTATCCCCCTATCTAAAACTATATGACCATCAAGTATACCTCTTACAGCATCACTTATAGGTTCATTATGGTCATCACCCTCTACAAGAACAGTAAATAGGCCAGTGATAGCATTAGAACCAGTGCCTGGACCAGCTCTTTCAAGAAGTTTAGGTAGCTCACTGAAAACAGATGGCGTATAGCCCTTACTCGTAGGGGGCTCACCTGCAGCAAGGCCTATTTCACGTTGTGCCATTGCAACCCTAGTTACTGAATCTAAAATGCACAGAACTTCTTTTCCTTGATCTCTAAAATACTCTGCTACTGCCATTGTAAGGTAAGCCGCTCTTCTCCTAAGTAAAGCAGACTCATCGCCAGTAGCTACTATCACCACTGCTTTTGCTAAACCTTCTGGCCCTAAATATTCATCTATGAATTCCTTCACTTCTCTACTACGCTCACCAATAAGTCCTATGACTTTTACATCAGTATCAGCATATTTTGTAAGCATGGATATCAGAACTGACTTTCCAACTCCGCTACCAGCGAAGATACCCATACGCTGCCCATAACAACAGCTTACAAAAGTATCAATCACCCTAACGCCCAGATCAATTTTTCCACCAATTTTTTGACGTTTTTGAGATGGCGGAGGAGTGTTTTTTAATTTACATCCCACAGCGCCATTCTTCAAAGGCCCTTTATCGTCTATAGGCTCACCAAGAGAATTAACAACACGACCTAACCATGAAATATCAGGGAAAATCACCTTCTCTTTTGAAAGAATCTCTACCTTTGATCCTACACCTACTCCATCAATGTCAGAAAATGACATGAGAAGAACCTTCTCACCATCGAAACCTATTACTTCACACATTATGGGCTCATGAGCATTTTGCCTATGAACAATTATATATGAACCTATAGTCACAAAGTCTGATATACCAACAGCTTCTATCACTATCCCCTTAACTGCAATCACTTTTCCAAATATACGCACGCATGGTATATTACCAATTTGTTGCACTACAGATTCAAAAGATTCAATATCAGACATTCCAATTACTTATTCCAAGAACGAAAATCTTGCGCTGGTGAAAAAAAGTGTCCCTGCATGAAGTCTACCCCCATTTCCAGAAGTAGTTTTGCACCCTCACCAGTTTCAACCCATTCAGCAACAGTCTTCGCACCGATTGTTTTCGCCAATTTTACAATGAGTTCTACCACAAGTCTACTATATGTGCTAGTGGTAATATCTCTCACAAAACTACCATCAATTTTTATTATATCAAACTTAATTTCACGTAATTGTTTAAAAGATGTAACTCCACCACCAAAATCATCAACAGCTACTTTGCATCCTAGATCCTGTAACACATTAGCAAACTCGGCTATTTTGGCAAAATTTTCATTCAATGAAGTTTCTGTAATCTCTATTATGAGACGTTCTGCTATCTTATAATCTTTTAGAGCATTTTTAAGCTTCTCAATAATCCTGTTATTAAAAACTCCAAGATTCGATATGTTAATTGATATCTTAGCTTCCTCGGAAGAAATTAACTCAGATATTGCCATATC
>JBEAVG010000004.1:0-2683 GCA_041161045.1 Pseudomonadota bacterium | reverse complement strand
AATTTGAATCTAGCAGTCCCTGCTTATGCTCTTCATCATCAAAGAACTTAACAAAGAAATATTTGGAAAGTTTTGGATTTTTTGCATTTTCTCGAATAAATTCTAGTGTGAAGCCACATTTTTTATAAAATTCTGGCGCCTGAAAATGACTTGTACATAGGTTCATATTATTAAAACCTTTTCCACGAAACTCATCCTCTATAGCGCGCATTAGCCCAGTCCCATATCCTCTTCCTCTGTGTTTACTATGAACCCAAAAATCATCTATATAAACTTCATCATATATTGTATAGCCTTCCACGGCACCCGCAACCTCGCCAGTATCGTCTTTAAGCACCACGGCAAAAGTTTTATAGTTGAAATGAGCACCATGCTTGGAATCATATTCCTCCCAATCTCGCTCTTTAAGCGCTTTAAGATCTGGATCTAGTTCTTGTAGGAATTCTGTTTTTATCATTTGTAACACTAAATTAGTAGGTAGAATTATACTAGGAGCTCGCCATAAAATCTATGAATAATATTAAAAACCCCCGCCACACTTAGACTAATTAGAAAATCTACCTTCAATAGGAAAATGGCATTTGACTATAATTTTTATCTCTGATACTTTGCGAAAAACTAACCAAACTAACTTAATTACAGATAATTGAATAGAGTGAATGAAAATAGATATTAAAAAATTACAAGAATTTGAAAGTCGTATATCTGGATTGTTTAATGTTAGCTCTGTAGTAAATCCAGAGTGGCTTAGTAATGGAGTAGAGATAGCTCGTCAATATTATACATTTCTTGATGAGAATAAAGAGCCTTATGGATCAGCAGCTCTACAAGTAGTTAATAACTCAGGTTTTTTTGGGAGAGTAGCAAATATACACCTAAAGACGCAGGCAATATTTGATGGTATGAACCCTAAGGACTTCGACAGCGTCCGAAGTAATATCGTAATAATACTAGCAATGCATGATGTTTCTAAGCGCATTGAGCATGATGGAGAATTGGGCTATGATGCAATCACAGAGTACCATATTAAAGCTTTCCGCACCTGTAATTTACCTCCATACGCTTGGGGTGGCCTTGCAGTAGAAGAACTGATCGGTCCAGGAAAATGGATGACACTACATGATAAAGACATGCAGGGTTTTCAAGATATGGTTTCTAATATCATAAAATATGTATCTCCAAGAGCTGAGTATTCAGTAGTAACTTGCAATGGATATGCTGTGGAAAGGATGATTACTTCCATTGAGCACTCTGTCGCATGTGCTTTATCTCACGAAAGACCATACGCACCTATATCAAAAGAACTTGATCCTACAATCGTTGCAATCAAATATGATGTGGACATCTCACGCATAGAATGTATCGTAAACGAACCGGAGATACTAGTTTGGGGAGAGCCTTCTATGGACTCAAGTCCACCCGTGAAAACTTACAAGGTCCTACCACGCAAAGATTCTGGATTGTCTTATGTATCGCTTCTAGACGACAATGGTAACAAAATAGAAGATCTTGGAAGTCCATTATTCGGTATAATTAGTGTAAATGCTTCACTTCAGGAACAACTTAGAGACCAGGTTTCTAGACAGACTCAAGAAAAAATTAGTGGATTTATTGGGCGCATGACGGGGCTTGCGTTAGGAGAAGAGACAAACAGCACTCCTCAAGATGAAATGAGTAGACTATTTCCTGATTTGTCTTTAGAGGATAGAAAATTTGCTGAAGATTTAGCCTCAAATGCACAGAATATTCTGAGTAGATTACTTTCTGGTGACCATACTTTGCATCCAGATCTAGACTTGGATTAGTCTTTGACCTATAAAACCAGATTAAACCTCCTTTGCAAACATTTAGCACATTGGACTATTTCACCAATGCTATAACCACAAAAAAAAGCCCCACGAATTTCGTTATAGAAACTCTTGGGGCCTTAATTTAATCTGATTTTAGAATTATTATTTTACGCGATGTAAAACTTCTTTAATAAAATCTGTAACAGCTTCTTCAAAAGCACCTGCTGCATTGTGGCATGCAGAACCAGCATCAAAAGCAGTACCAAAATGTGTATTGGTTTTTATATTTATAGCTGGGTTGCTATCTACCATTACCTTACCATGGATGGTCCATGAACCACCAATAGAATTAAATGTTACATCTTCTAATTCTATGGACAATGTACATTTTGCTTTACCTGTATCGTCAAACTTATCTGCCGTAATTAGCACTTTATGTAATGCTTCAGAATGATCGTAGATTCTTTGATGTTACTCTTTAATAAATACCTAATACCAATCGTTATTTAGCAATGCCACTATGACAAGCTTGGGAGCAACTTACACTCCTTTGTCATATATAACAAAGTCAGTTTCCTTTTTTATTATCACTTAACGTATATAAGAATTCTTACTCCATTCAGAATATAGTCGGTTTGCTTTGTTATTTCCTAACAGCAACATTAAAGACATAATAATACAATTCACAATAAAGGTGTTTACAAATATTTTATCATCAACATATTGCAAGATGATATCGTTGGCTTTTTCTAGGATTTCAGCAGAAACATCTGGACCCACCACTTTCTTTATCATACTTGCTGTATCAGCTACACTTATAAGCACGTTAAATAATATATACACCATACTTAATGATAAGTAGGCTGGTAAGCTATATTCTATGTATATATTAT
>JBEAVG010000166.1:0-3008 GCA_041161045.1 Pseudomonadota bacterium | reverse complement strand
CAATATACGAGCCTGGTCTTGAAGAATATGTTTCTTCTTCTCAAAAAAATGGAAATCTAGATTTTATCAGCGATTATTCTGAACTACAATCAGTTCCTTACGCAGTTTTTATAACAGTTGGAACGCCATCTCTAGAGTCGGGCGATGCTGACTTATCTTGTGTGTATGATGCATCTCTTCTTGCGGCTAAAAATCTTCCTGAGACTACACTGATTGTTATAAAATCTACAGTTCCTCCAGGTACAACCTCTGCTGTGCAGAATTTTTTGAAAGCTAAAGGATATTCACATCAGCTAGTTTCCAATCCGGAATTCTTACGGGAAGGTAAAGCAATCGCTGACTTTATGAACCCAGATAGGGTTGTCATAGGTCTATGGGATGAGAAATCTAGGGAAGTGATACAAAAGATTTATAAAGATTTTTCTCCACTTTTCTTTACAGATCCCACAACTGCAGAGCTTATAAAATATGCATCCAACTCATTTTTAGCTACAAAAATTGCTTTCATAAATGAGATGGCGAATATCTGTGAGAAAACTGGTGGGGATGTTGATGCTCTTGCAATTGCTATGGGGATGGATAAGAGGATAGCGCCAGACTTTTTAAAGGTAGGGCCTGGTTTTGGTGGATCTTGTTTCCCCAAGGATATATTGGCTCTTGAGTTTTTGGCAAGAAAATGTGGTGAACCATTTCATGTACTTAGCGCTGTTATAGAGGCGAATGAGAAGCGTAGAGGGCATATTGTAGATAAAATCGAAGCTCAGATGGGGGGTATTAAAGGCAAGGCTATAGGTGTTCTTGGTTTGGCTTTTAAAGCAGATACTGACGATATCAGAAGTAGTCCAGCAATTGATATAGTGAATCTTCTTATTGCTCGTGGAGCGAATGTTAAAGCATATGATCCAGAAGCTATGGATAATACAAAGCAGCTTGGAATTAGGTTGGATTTTGCTATAAATGCAGAAGATGTTTTTAGTGTTTCAGATGCAGTAGTAATACTTACTGAATGGAAGGAGTTCAAGGAGCTTGATTATAAAGCTTTAGGCGCCAAGATGAAAGAAAAAATTATTTTCGATTTTAGGAATATTCTTGATAGAGATCTTCTAGAAAAACAAGGTTTTAAAATTTTTCAATTAGGTAAAAAACATGAGTCATATAATTTATGACTCAATTTTTTACTTCTTCCTTATGATAATATTATAAGCAGCTAAAATAATTGTCCAAGAATCTATCATCATTGCTATAGGAGCTAGTGGTGGATAGGTTACTAAGATTATTGCATAGATTATTTCCGCTGGGCATGATGCAAATAATATTATTCTTGTGACTGAAGGGATGTTTGGAGACAAGCCACGCCACCACAGTAGTCCGTATAATATTACAGCATTGAAAAAATTTCTAAAGATATGTATTCCAAGGCGTGCAGCTATTATTATAGGAAGAAGTAGCAATATAAAAGCCGGGGTTACTGGTTGAATCCAAGATAATAAAAGCTCTCTTATATATTTTGAATCTATATTTTTCTCTGTTTTATCGAAGATGCCTTCATATGAAAATTCTGTAGATGACTGCTGATTATCTCCATTCGATTTCTTTACTAAGAAGATCATTAGTTTATTTTTTAAAAGCACTATAGGGAATTCAGATAATTTATTTTTTGCCAATGTTTCTTCAGTATCTATCGCTATTAGTTTTGTGCCATTTATTGCGCTGATAAATATAGGTTCTGAGGATTCTCTGGTTAATGATTTGCCATCATAATACATTTCTGGCCATTGCTTTAGCATGTATTCTATAGGGTTTGAAGAGTTCTCGGATGTATCTTCTAAATAGCTCTTTAAATCTAAAATTCTATTTGTAGAAACAATTGTATATATGATACTTGTGATAGAAATCACCATTAGCATATATTTGAGCCCATAACCTTTATAAAGATGATATAGGTCCCTATAGAATGCTCCTGAAGTGACTGAAAGCCATAATGTTCTGCTGAGATTCTGTGTTATTTCTACGATGTGCGATCTTGTCATAGTTCTTCTTTGTGATATATTACCAGTATTATAGATACTTTTATATCTATCAAATTAGAGATATATGCAATGAATACCTTAAAAACCGACCAAAAATTACTAAGAAAACTTAGCAACTGTATCAGGATTCTATCAGTAGATGCTATAGAAAAGGCAAAATCCGGTCATCCAGGCCTTCCTCTTGGAATGGCTGATGCTATGACATTACTTGCATTTGAATTCCTAAGATATGATCCGCAGAATCCAAAATGGGAAGATAGGGATAGGTTAATTCTTTCAGCTGGTCATGGTAGCATGCTTCTTTATTCATTTTATTATCTTGCTGGATATAAGAATTTTACTTTGGATGATATTAAATTATTTAGGCAGCTAGGATCTAAAACAGCAGGTCATCCAGAATATGGTGCTTATGAAGCTATAGAAACCACAACTGGTCCTTTAGGACAGGGAATTGCAAATGCTGTTGGTATGGCTATTGCTGCCAAAAAGGCTGGAAAAAAGCATAAGATATATTGTATTGTGGGTGATGGTTGTTTAATGGAGGGAGTTGCATATGAGGCAATTTCACTAGCTGCACACCTTAAATTAGATAATCTAATTCTAATTTTTGATGATAATGGTATTACAATAGATGGTGATACTTCATTGACAATATCGGAGGATCATGTAGAAAAATTTCATGCAATGGGTTGGAATGCTTTTAGCTCTAATGGTCATGATTTTAGTGAAATGCATAGGGTGTTTAATGTTGCGCTTTATTCTGCAAAACCATCAGTAATATGCTTAAAGACCACCATTGGATATGGGGCTCCTACGAAATCAGGCTCAGAGGTTGTTCATGGCTCTCCTTTGGGAATAGATGAGATAACGGGTCTTAGAAATGCTCTTGGTTGGCATGATCTAGAAGAATTTTATATTCCAGATGATCTACTTGCTAGATGGAGAGATGCTTGGAAAAGTAAATATAATTCTCTTACC
>JBEAVG010000159.1:0-12771 GCA_041161045.1 Pseudomonadota bacterium | reverse complement strand
CTATACTTAGTTCTAAACTTGAATATGTGCTTAATAGGTCTAGTTTCAGGATTGGGGGTTATAATTATAAAAAACTCCATTCTATATTAGAAAGTCTACCAAAGGATGCTTTAGTTCAAATATCCGATGAAGACCTATATTGTATTTGTTTACATGTTCTTTCTGCCACAATGGCTAGAACTTTAAAGCTTTTTGTGCAAGTTGATGGATCTGGCGAATTTCTTAATGTTCTTGTTTTTATGCCTATTGAGCGATTAACTCCAGAAACACATTTTGCTATTACAAAATATTTGGCCGCTAAGTTTGATACAAAAATTATCACAGATGAGATTACTACTATAAGTGACAACTTTTGCTACTTGTATGTTACATTAGAAACCAAAGGCTCTGTTCCAGAATTTTCTTTAGTTGATATTGAGCGTGATTTAGAACATTTGTCTGCAAGGTGGCATTTGGCATTAATGCAGGAGTTGGCAAAACTTGATATAGATTCTAGCGCGCAATTAGAAAATGCATTTCCTAAGGAATATCAATATCTTTTTTCTCCCGAAGAGGCTTCTGAGGATTATCTTTTCCTTTGCAAACTACAAGGTGAGCGTGATGTATTATTTAATTTAAAAAAAATAGAGCATGATGAGTCTAAGATTAAGGTTTATAGCTCATCTAGAATAATGCTATCAGATGTTCTTCCGCTTATAGAAAATCTTGGATTTAAAGCCCTTACACAAAGAACATTTGACATAAACATCGGTGAAAAATCTAAATGGCTAAGTGAATTTATTGTATCTGCCTCATATAATTCTAAAGATGATTTTAAAGACATAAAGTCCAATGTAGAAGATGCTCTTGCACTTATGATGAGTGGTAAATTAGAGGTGGATTCGATATGTAAATTAATAGTGCTGGAAGGTTTAAATTGGGAAAAGATATTCTTGCTTAAGGCCATTGTTTCATATATCGCTCAGACAGGTATATCTTATGGTATAGATGTTACTCAATCTGTACTTGTTAAACATCATTATTTTGCCTCTATGATAATCAAATTTTTTGAAGCAAAATTTTCTACTAAAGGCTCTTCGACAGAGTTAATAAAATCTACAAGCGATGAAATATTGTCATTTTTAAATAAAATAACTAATAGCGTAGAGGATAAAATCCTGCGATCTTTTTTTGGTATTTTAGATGCTATGAATCGTACAAATTACTATCAGAAAAAGAAAGAATATTTATCTTTCAAGTTTGACTCTCATAAAATTTCTTGGCTCCCTAAGCCTCTGCCTTTTGCAGAGATTTTTGTCTATAGTCATGATTTTGAAGGTGTGCATTTGAGAGGCGGAAGAGTAGCTCGTGGAGGTCTTAGATGGTCCGATCGTAGAGAAGATTACAGGACTGAAGCTTTAGGTCTCATGAAGGCTCAAATGACAAAAAACTCAGTTATTGTTCCATCTGGCTCAAAGGGTGCATTTTTTATCAAACTTGATTCAACAGGCCTTGAAAAAGCGGATTACATGAAGAGAGTTGTGGAATGTTATAAGAATTTTTTAAGGGGACTATTAGATATTACAGATAATGTTGTAAATGGAAATATAGTACACCCAGATGAATGTATAATATATGACAATGCTGATCCATATTTAGTAGTCGCGGCAGACAAGGGGACTGCTACTTTTTCAGATTATGCAAATTCCGTTTCGGCGGAGTATAATTTTTGGCTTGGAGATGCTTTTGCTTCGGGTGGTAGTGCTGGATATGATCACAAAAAAATGGCTATTACAGCGAAAGGTGCATGGATTTCTGTCCGTAGACATTTTGCTGAGATGGGGGTTGATGTTCAGAAAGACAACATTACTGTTGTTGGTATAGGTGATATGTCTGGGGATGTTTTTGGTAATGGCATGCTCCTTTCTAGTGCTATAAAGTTAGTGG
The DNA here is from genome assembly GCA_041161045.1 of Pseudomonadota bacterium. GTDB lineage: Bacteria > Pseudomonadota > Alphaproteobacteria > Rickettsiales > Rickettsiaceae > CANNRM01. Next base: position 10,845 of record JBEAVG010000159.1, on the reverse strand, counting down.
CTGCATTTAATCATAAGCATATTTTTATAGATCCCAATCCTCTTCCAGAAGTGAGTTTTAAAGAACGTCAAAGATTATTTAATTTACCTACTTCTGGATGGTCTGACTATGATCCAAAATTGATTTCTCGAGGTGGAGGTGTTTTTGAACGTAGCGCAAAATTTATTTCCTTATCTTCTGAAGCCAAGGAACTATTTGATGTAGAAAATGATGAAATAACTCCTGACCAACTTATAAGTAAAATATTAACAGCAAAGGTTGATTTAATATGGAATGGGGGTATAGGAACATATATTAAGGCTTCTGATGAGAGTCATTTAGAAATAGGTGATAAATCGAATGATAATTTACGTTGCAATGGTCTTGATATTAGAGCAAAAGTTATAGGAGAAGGTGGAAATCTTGGGTGCTCACAACGTGGTAGGATAGAATATGCTAGGTCTGGAGGAAGGATTAATACTGACTTCATAGATAACTCTGCAGGAGTCGATTGTTCTGATCATGAAGTTAATATCAAAATAGCCTTTGAAGCTGCAATGAAGGATTCTTCTGTGACATTAGAAAAGAGGAATAAAATGCTTAAAGATATGACGGATGATGTGGCCAAGCTGGTTTTGGCTGATAATGAAAATCAGACTCTGGCATTAACTTTAGCTGAAAAATCCACGGCATATAATACTGGTATGTTTGGTCATTTGATGGATTATTTGGAAAACAACTCTTCTTTGGATCGCAAGGTGGAATTTTTACCTACCAATGCAGATATAAATAAGAGAGTAACAAACAAAGAGCCTTTAACTCGTCCAGAGCTTGCTGTGATAATGTCTTATAGCAAAATGTCTTTGTATCAGACTTTGTTAACAAGCAAGGTAGCAGATGATGAATATGTAGAAAGTTTTCTTTTTGATTACTTTCCAAAAACTATGCAGAAAGATATGAGTGAATATATTAGATCTCATCAACTGCGTAAGGAAATAATATTGACTTCTATTACAAATAAGATAGTTAACAAATTAGGTGGTCCTATTATAAACCAAATCAGAATGGATACTGGAGCCCAATTATGTGATATAGTAAGAGCATATATTGTGACGAATTATATATTTAACATAGAAAAATTATGGGATGAGGTGACAGCTCTTGAGAATAAAATTAACTCTCATGTTCAAATAGACCTTTTTTCTGAGCTTATAAAACTTTTACGCAGAGGAATTTCTTGGTTTGTGCGTAATTTAGAGCAGTCTGTAAATATAGCTACTGCTATAAGTATTTATGGTAATTCTGTAGAACAAACTTGTAGTAGACTTGAGTCCTTCTTATTAGGGCATGCTAAGGAAAAATTACAAACAAAAACAGCATGGTATTCTGAAGGTGTGGTTCCTGCAGATCTTTCATATAATATTTCTTCACTTGATTACGGCATTTCGGCCTTAGATATCACCACTCTTTCAATAGCTAATGATGTGAATATAGAAGATGTTGCAATGTTATATTTTAAAATTGCGGATATGTTTTCTCTAGATTGGCTAAGAAAAATGTCTGAAAAAAACATGGTAGATTCTTACTGGAATAGGCTTTCTGTACAAGCTCTCAAAGATGATATATATGACAAGCAACGTAGAATGATAAACAGTATAATTGAATTCAATATTTCTAACAAAAATAAAAAAATAGATTTGTCATCTTGGGTTAATAAACATGAGAAATCTATAATGGCATTTTCTAGGTTGATTGCAGAATTGAAACTGCAGGAAAATATTGACCTAAATATGATCATACTTGCCAACAAACAATTTGAAATTTTATTACGAAAAATTTAATCTAAAGATAACTTTAAAGATAATTTCTGACAAACAAAGGGTTTTACTAAATGGATACTAATAATATTGGGGAGATGTTTAAAGATGCTAGGGCTCGTTTGGGTTTGTCAATAGATGAAGTTTCTAAGATGCTTAACGTTAGGCGTCAATATATTACTGCACTTGAGAATAATGACATAGCTAGCATGCCATCTGGTGTGTATCTTAATGGCTATAAAAAACTCTATAGTAGGTTGTTGGGTCTTAATTATGAGGAGTTTGAAAGTGGGATTCCAAAAACTAATTTTGAAGCTCAGGAGTCTGTTGTCGAATTAGGGAGAGTTCCTATATTAATTAGTATAACCTTTGTGATATTAGCTATGATTTGGGGATATGTTTCATTCATTAGGAATAAAGTTTCTTCTTCAAATATAATAGATCAAGTGTCTGAAGCAGCCCCAGACCAGCATCTCACAAACATAGTGGCGCCTCAAATCATAGTGCCATACAGTGATTGCACCAACGGGATTTGTAACGATTCTGATAGTAAAGAAGAGGAATAAATGAGTTTAATAAGCAAAATAGATGCTAGTTTGCATAATATAAGTTTTGAGATCGACAGATTGTTGAGTGAGAATAAGCAGTACGAGCAAAAGTTGCTTAAATTGCAAAATGAAAATACAGATCTTAATCATCGTATTAAGCTTATAAGTTCTGAGATGGAAAACTATCTAGAAGAATTACGAAAAATTAGAGAGCATTATGTCAGTAGTAACGATCGCGCTTAATGGTAAGCAGTTTCAGATAGGTTGTAATGATGGTGAAGAAGGGGCATTGATTGAAGCTTCACAAAAATTATCTCAGCGTATAGATGAGATAAAATCATCTTCTCCTAAGGCCCCCACAGACCTTTTGCTTGTATTTTGCGCTATATTTCTTCAAGAAGAAAATGATGAGCTTAAAGAGAAGCTTAAAAATATTGATATAAAGCCGAATGATTCTGATTCGGAAGACGCTTTAGAATCGATAGCAAACCGCTTAGAATCTATTGCAAAAAAGATAGTTAAATGCTAAGCTGTAGTTAGCTGCCCGGTTCGTGTGGTTTTGTTGTTTGTCCCGAGACTATAATTATTTTTTAGGGAGCTGTCCCTGTCTTTGACCGTGGTCTTAGCATATGGCGCCCACTTTTACACAAAGGTCTAAGAGGATCATTATTCCAGCGGCCGGCGCGGTCCTTAGTCTCTCGTGAAAAATGTCGATTAGGGCGTCGATTTCGCGTCCTGCGCTCCTCAAATATCATTCATATGTTCCGGTGCTCGGACTGCTCATCTCCTACTACTCGTCTATTTTTGACAGAGAGACAGCAAAGCAGATTTTCACTAGAGGCGACGTACTATCTCGCTTTCGAAGCCAAAATCCTTCATATCTTTTACTTTCATTGGGAATAATATGCCGTCTAAATGGTCGCATTCATGCTGTATTACTCTAGCGTGGAATCCATCTGCTTCTACTTCATGAAATTTCCCTTTGGCATCAAAATAGCTGTATTTTATACTTTTATATCTATCTACCTTTCCCATTATTTGAGGCACTGAAACGCAACCTTCCCATCCAGATATTAATTCTTGTGTAGTAGGTGTTATTTTGGGATTAATGAGAACTGACCAGGGTATTTCTTGAGATGCTTTGTCGGATATATTTTGGTATCTTTCATTTACGGGTTTTAGTGGTATTCTGAATACCACAATGCGCTTCAAGATTCCAACTTGTGGTGCAGCAAGGCCGACTCTTTCTCCAATCGATTGAATAGTAAAAAACATGTCTTCTATTAATTGTTGGGTTTCGACTGATGCAATATCAGTTATTTCTGCGGATTTTTTTAGTAATATTGGATTGCCCATAATTAAAGGCGTTAGGAATTTAGGCACAACATACCTTAAGTTGAATTTTGGTATAAGAAAAATGACTCAAAGTTTTCTCTAAGTCAAGAATTTTTCTTTTTTAGGGTATTAGTGGGGGGAGCTAATGGTATAATATTATATCAATTATCCGAAATTAACCTCTCAAAATCCACATATTATGCATAAAATATTGAACGCTCTTCTTAGAACTGATTTTTCCAGCTTCATTAGTAAAGTATTTTGTACAATAAATCCAGGTGTGGAATATGAACATAATTGGCATATTGATCTTTTGTCGGATTATTTATCCGCGGTACAAAAAGGAGAAATAAGAAGACTCATAATAAATATCCCACCAAGAACTTTGAAATCTGTATGCACAAGCGTTGCATGGCCTGCATGGATATTGGGTCAAGACCCGACCAAGAGAATTATGGTAGCGAGCTATTCTCAAAATCTTAGTTTAAAACATTCGCTAGATACAAGGCTTATTATGACTTCTAGTTGGTATAAGAGATTATTTCCACAAACTATTTTGAGCTCAAAAAACAATACTAAATCCAAATTTATGACAAGCAAAAATGGGTTCAGAATGGCAACTTCTGTGGGTAGTATGGTTACGGGTGAGGGTGGTGATTTGCTTATTATAGATGATCCTCATAATCCTAGTCATATTAATTCTAAGGTGAGGCGTGAAAATGTAATAGATTGGTATGAGAAAACTTTTTCCAGTAGGCTTAATAACAAGAAAACTGGGGCTGTAGTTTTGGTGATGCAGCGTCTTCATGAAGAAGATCTTGCAGGGCATTTGCTTAATAGTAATTTAAAAGAATGGGTTTTGCTAAAACTTCCTCTAAAAACTCATGAAACTATTACATATAAAATTGGAAAAAATTCATATTCTTATGGGTTAGATGGAGTGCTTCAAAATTCCAGATATGACGAAAAAATAATAGAACAAATATCTTCTGAGATGGGAATACGAGATTTTTCGGCGCAATATTTACAGGAACCAATTTCAGAGAATGATTCCTTTTTGAAGCATTCTGATTTGGTTTTTTATGAAAAATTAGAAGAAATACCAGAATATGTAGTTCAAAGCTGGGACACTGCTATTAAAACATCTGAGGAGAGTGATTATAGTGTATGCTCGACTTGGGCAGTAATTCAGAATAGTTATTATTTAATAAATCTTTTTAGAGGTAAACTTGCTTATCCAGAGCTAAAGAACAAAATACTGTCGCTGAATATTAAATATAAGCCAAAATTTATATTGATCGAGGATCATGGGAGTGGGCAGTCTATAATTCAGGATCTTCGTTCTGAAGGAATGCAAAATATAGTGCCTATAAAGCAGAAATTAGATAAGATTACTCGTTTTGCGAGTACAGTGCCTCTATTCCAGTCAGGATCTGTAAAAATGCTGCAGTCTAGTAGTTGGTTGAGCATATGTGTTCGTGAGCTTACTTGCTTCCCCAATACTAAGCACGACGACGTTGTGGACTCTATCAGTCAATTTTTGCGCTATGTTAAAAATACCAATTCATCAGGAAATAATGCCAAAATACGCTCCTTATAGTTGATTTAAATTCACTATTATATATTTACTCTTGCTGCACATTAATTCTAGGAGGGATAAAAATGAGCAGATGCAATATAAATAGTAGAAAAGCGAGAGAGGTTAATGAGCCTTATGAATACCCATCTACAAAGAAAAAACCTTTGGATTTTGAAAGGGTTCCAACCAAGCCATTTTTTGATAAAAAGTTAGCGCTTGAGAATGTTTGGAAATATTGTGAAGAGGCTATTAAGTCATTTGAAAAAATCGATCATACTGATACTGATATTGTGCGGTTGATGCATATATATAAAAGGGTTGCTTCTAATTTGCTTGATTGTAATGCTCATATTGAAATTCAGGAAGAAGTGACACAATGCGCTGTAGAAGAGCTAAAAAGCATTATTAGAGATAATACAGAAGTTTTTGAACTGACCAAATCTGCTGTTCAGGATGATATTAGCTCAGATAACGCTTCATCGTGTGAAGAAGGGGATATGTCACCTTGTTTAAGACAAAAAGCACATCTTGCTCGTCAAGAAAGCATCAAAGATTTATTTGCGCATCTTGCAGACGCTGATCCTGAGCAAAGCAGTCAGCCCGGTTCTATTGATTCTTGGGGGTTAGTTACTCAGGTTCCTCCTATATTAGGTGAAGAATAAAATATTCATAGTTCAAAGTTCGTTTTAGTTAGTCTTATACTATTTCCCCAATGGAAACATTTGATGCCTAAGACTAACTAACCCAGAAACTTTAATAGTCTTCATATTGCTGGTTAGTCCATGAGTTATTTCCAGTTGGCTTTGTCTTAGCTTCCAAGATTTTGCTAAGAATTTTATTATAGCTTCATTCGCTTTGCCATTTTCTGGGGCGGCGCTTATGCTAATTTTTAGATAATCCTGACCATCGATTGATATGATGTTCTCTATCGAGTTATGCTTTGCGCCAGCTTTGGCCTTGAGCTGTATGAGGGCTGTTTGATCTTGTTCTGAGTATTTATAAAACATCTTAAAAACTTGCAAATTTGTTCAAAAAATATACAATTGCTAACTGTAGTTTTGATTATAACAAAAGTTTCATGTAATGAGGAACAATATAATAAAATTGTTTATTATCCTAGTGCTTGTGCCAATTATTGCAGAAGCTAAAATAGATATGGATGTTGCTCAATCCTCAAGATGCGTGAAATTTTTTAGGCATTTTGAGAAGAGGTTTCAGATACCGACAGATACTCTTTACTCCATCAGTCTTCATGAGACCGGGAAAATTCACTCTGATAAGAAATTAAAGCTATCTTGGCCTTGGTCTGTGAACGTTGAGGGGCGGGGGTATCATTTTGATACAAAAAGAGACGCTGTAAGATTTGTGCGGGAACAGCTCGCAGATGGAAAGGAGAGTATAGATGTTGGCTGTATGCAGATTAATTTAAAACATCATCCTAAGGCATTTAAGTCTCTTGATTACGCTTTTGATCCGAAACATAATATAGCTTATGGAGCAACTTTTTTAAAAAGCAAATATGAACAGTTTGGTGATTGGAGCAAGGCCATAGCTAATTACCATTCTGCCACTCCTCATTTGGGTGAAAAATATAAGGCCGGAGTTTTAAAGATTGCTGAGAATATAGACAATTACAAGTCTGTATTTAAAAGAATTCCAAATACAAAATCTCGTCCAGAGCCTATCCCAGCAAGGCGACCACTAACTCTTGCTTCTAATACTGATACGAAACATAAGATCTTGTTGCCATCAAGTAAGGAGCGTAAATATAGAAGCAATATGATGGTGCATGTTCCAGCAAAAGCTCCGAAATTATAATATCGCTATGTGGTTTTTACGAGAGACTTTTTCGTTTCCTCTGGAATGCCGATTATGGGGTAGGTATCTAGTCCTTAAGCTCCTCAAATATCACTCATATACTGCGGTGCTCGGATTCGTTGTTAATTTCTTGAAAGTATAATGGCGCGCCCTAAGAGATTCGAACTCCTGACCCACAGATTAGAAATCTGTTGCTCTATCCAGCTGAGCTAAGGGCGCAGATTATGATGGATGAGAAATATACATTATTTTTATGATGTTGGCAAGGGCTATCCAAAGCTTTGTGCGAGTTCATAACATATGAGCAAAATTTAGGCTGCTAGAATTTGGTGGGTATACTCACATAGGCGTTGGCACTGTTTAGATTAAAATTAATTAACAAATCTTGACTTGTATATATATTTTGGGTTATAGTGAAGATTGTAAATCAACTAAAAATTGTATTAAAATGAGTCGTGAAAGATCTATAACACCAACTACCTTTGATTCTGGTGAATCTATTATCATGGCACCATCTATAGATCCTGTTCGAATAGAGAGTACATTGATTGATCAGAAACTCTCAGAAATCAAAGCAAGAAAAGAAGCTTTTGCAGATAAAGTAAGAACCTCAACTGTTGCCATGAAAGATGCAGCTCGAGGCATAATATCTGAAGGCAGATTTGCTGAATCCATAAAAGCTTTGACAGCATTAGAGCAAGAATTTCTTCCAATTATATCTAGATGGAGTGAATATAAGAAAGAATTAGAACAGTACCAAGCTTTCTTAGGAAATTACCAGAAATACCCTATACTTTGCAAGGAACATTATGCTACTAAAACTAATGAAGTTTATAGATTTGGAATTAATACAGAGCAATTACAAGGTGTAGTAGGTAAAGCTCTGGCTTCTATACATGTCGTAACGACAACAGCGGAGTCAAGTCAAGGTGGTAGCAGAGCTTCAGGATCTAAGTCTAAAAAAGATAAAGACCTGCCTCATATGCTACATCCTTTAGAAATTATTAATATAAGAGAAGCGATACAATTTCTACAAAAAACACAACAAAAGACAGTGCTAGTCGATATATTTGCTCGCATGGAAGAAGGACAAATTGTTACAGAGAAAGATGGTTCTCCTGAAATTCATACAATAGTCCTTTGTAAGCAATTAGACAATGGAACGCAACAGATTTTAATTATTGACCCAAGTAATTCAAGTTTTAGTAAACATCTTAAATTTAATGAAGATCTGATTTTTGCAGAAACTGGACAAATCGATCAGATGGAAATCTTAGCTCCATCTAAAACAGTAAAAATATATTCCCCGCCGGAAAAGTTGCTACAGGTCCAAGATCAGATCAACCTAGAGACTGCACAGATGTGGCAGTAAAGGTTGCATTTGGGCTTAATAAACATGAGGGTGTAATAGATATTAGCGATCTTACTTCATTGCCTGTTATTCAGGAGATTAGTAATCAACAATTAGGTGAAGACTCTTATTTATTTTTTACTCCTGCTGATGCGATAGCAAGGATTAGACAATCCTCTATAGATATTATAAGGCATGAAGTCCATAAAAAGCTTATTGTGCTTGATAAGCAGATTAAATGCGCTGAATTATTTAAAAAATATGATCTAGAAGCAGAAATGAATGAAAAAGCCATCGCTCTCTTTGCTCGAGAGCTTGCAGACGATAGTTATGAGGCATTACTTAGCGAGTTGAAATCTGTTTGCTTAGATAACATTCACTTGATTGGTAAAATGATGACAGAAGAAATTTAAAAAATCTTTTTGGCTATAGGATAGGTATATATGAAAGAAGAAAAACAATTGTGGAATTGTTGCAGAACAGGTAACACGGAAAGGGCGAAAGAGATTCTTGCTACAAATAAAGTACTTGATCTAACTTATGATTCCGGTAGTTTTTTTAAATTTGCTATCAACGGTAAGAATGCGGTATTACTTGAATTGCTCCTAAAATATTATGAAGGTAATAAACTTTCTGGCGATAGAGACTCTTTAGACTATAAAAAAGCCCTTTTTAAATTAAAACAAATATTAGAAGATGCAGAAGATATGTTTGACTTTTCCAAAGAAGTAGAAGAAGTATTAAAGCCATACCGTTGCTTAGAAGAAGAGGAAGAAAGAAGTGGTGATCTTGATGATTTTCTGGATTTTAGTGGTCATACCGATTCTGAGCCAGAAGTACATCAATTAATATCTACTACTGGATTAGGTGGCAGTAACGAAAGCCTTGTGGGAGTATGGGATTTATCTAGAGTTGAAGACGAGTATACAAGTCATTACTTGGGACAAGATAAGTAGTATACACCTTACTAACGCCTAAAATTTCTTGGTTCATGAATTATCTGTTCATTATTTCGATAATATTTCAAAGAAATAAATTAGTCTTATGCAAACATTTGGCACATAAGACAAAATAGCATAAGACGCCTATTTTATTGGCTTAAATTATAGCAGTTCCGAAAAGAATTATTTTCTTCTCTCGCAATTTGTCTCACTCCTGTTAGAACTAGTGCAGCTTGTCTAATAAACTGTTGATGTTTACCCAGAGTTCTTGAATTGAGCGATTAATCTGCTATGATAAAGCCAATAAACTCATGGAGTACTTAATGAGCAAGCCTCTATTTGATAAAGTGCTTATAGCCAATCGTGGCGAGATAGCCCTAAGGGTTATGAAAACGCTAAAGAAAATGGGTATTAAATCTGTTGCGGTATATTCGGAAGCTGATACAAACTCTCTACATGTTCAATATGCCGATGAGGCTTATTACATAGGTAATTCTCCTGCGACGGAAAGCTATCTTTCAGTAAAAAACATTATAGCTGCAATTAGAGCAAGTGGTGCTCAGGCTGTGCATCCAGGTTATGGGTTTCTTTCAGAAAATCCAACATTTGCTAATGCGCTTAAGCGTGAAGGTGTGACCCTTATAGGTCCTAGCGCTCATGCTATACGTGTGATGGGTGATAAAATTGAAGCTAAAAAGGTTGCTATTGATGCTGGTGTTAGTACTGTTCCTGGTTATATGGGGTCTATTTCTAGCGTAACTCAGGCAATTTCTATAGCTGAAGAAATAGGCTTCCCTGTTATTGTGAAAGCTGCTGCTGGTGGTGGTGGTCGTGGAATGAGGATAGTGCGTTCTTCAGGAGAGATGGAAGCTGCTTTTGAATCTGCTAGAAGGGAAGCGAGTAATCATTTCAGCGATAGTAGAGTTTTTATTGAAAAGCTTATTGAGAGGCCTCGTCATATTGAAATTCAGCTTCTTGCGGATCAGCATGGAAATGCTGTATGTCTTGGAGAGCGCGAATGCTCTATTCAAAGGCGTCATCAGAAAGTTATTGAAGAGGCGCCAAGTCCATTTATAGATGAGGCTACTAGGAAGAAAATGTATGAACAGGTGGTAGCTCTTTCTAATAAGATTGGTTATTACTCAGCTGGTACAGTCGAGTTCATTGTGGATCAGCAATGTAATTTTTATTTTATGGAAATGAACACAAGGCTTCAGGTTGAACATCCTGTTACAGAGCTTATCACCGGTATAGATATTGTAGAGCAGATGATTAATGTTGCTGCTGGTAATAAACTAACTATTTCTCAAGATGATGTAAAACTTAATGGGTGGGCTATTGAATGTCGTATTCAGGCAGAAGATCCATCAAGGGGTTTTATGCCATCTAGTGGAAGAATCACAGAATATTCAGAACCTCCTAAAGAAAATAACTTTAGAGTAGATAGCGGCGTTGGTGCTGGGGCTGAAGTTAGTAT
>JBEAVG010000103.1:0-4766 GCA_041161045.1 Pseudomonadota bacterium | reverse complement strand
GAGCTAATAACGCAAAGTGAACTATCAAGGCGTAGTGGCAAATCGCAGCCTTATATAGCTAAGCTAATCAAGCAAGGTAAACTTAGTATCAATAAAGATAAATTACTTGATTACGAGCTTTGTGTAAAAATATTAAAAACTTCTAAAAACCCATCTTTTGATATAAACCGTGAGAATGCCCAAAAACAAAAAGGTGTTCCGTTAAAAGAACGAGTTGAAAAAGCACAGTCAAACGAAAACTGGACTGTTTTGCAAGGTAAAGAAAAAGATGAGTATATTGAAAGCTTAAAACCAAAAACTGCACCCAAAAAAGAAAAGCCAAAAGACTTAATTGATGATGAAGATACAAAAGACCTTGACTCTGAATCAATGTATAAAATCAATATCTTATTTAACAAAGCAAGAGCAGCAGAAAAAGTTGCTTTAGCTAAATTAAGAGATATTGATGTAAAAATAAAAAAAGGTGAATTACTAGACGCTGAAACAGTAAAACGAGAAGCAGCAGAAGTTGGAAACCTTATCACACAAAAACTCTACAATATGGTTTATAAACTAGCTCCACTTTTAGTAGGTGTTGAAACTCAAAAACAAGCTAAAGATATTTTAGAGAGTGAAGTTGAAATTGTACTCGAAGAACTTAACAGGATGAGTAATGAGCTATAAAAAATGGGTATTTGAAAACATAAGAAAAAAAGAACGCTTAACAGTTTCGCAATGGGCAGATAAATATAGAATTTTACCAAGTACAACTTCAAGTGAAGCTGGAAGATGGAGAACAGCAAGAACACCATACTTAAAAGAAATAATGGACGAGCTAAGCGCTACAAGTGATACACAAAAAGTAGTTGTTATTAAGGGTACTCAAATTGGCGCAACAGAAGCATCAAGCAATTTAATTGGATATTTTATACATCACGCTCCTTGCCCTATTGGTTTTTGGCAACCAACAGATAATCTAGCAGAAAAACACGCCAAACAAAAACTTTGGAAAATGAGAGAGGAAACCCCAGTTTTAAAAGAGCGTGTTGCTGATAGAAGGTCAAAAGATGGTGCAAGTACAATTAGAGAGTGGAGTTTTCCAGGAGGTACTTTATCAATAGCTGGTTCAAACTCTAGTGCTTCTTTTAGGTCAAGTTCTTATAAAGTTGTAATTCTTGATGATATAGATGGATTTGCAGATGATGTTGAAGGCGAAGGTTCGCCTATCGACCTTGCTATTAATAGAGCAGATTCATTTCCAGATAGAAAAATTTATATCAACTCTACGCCAACAGTTAAGGGAGTTTCGCATATAGAAGCTGAATATGAAGTAACAGACCAACGAGAATATTACGTACCTTGTCCTGAATGCGACTTTATGCAAACTTTGGTATGGTCAAATATCATATTTGAAAAAGATGGAATTAGTATAATTGGTGAAGCACAATATAAATGTTGTAATTGTGGGAGCTTAATATCTGAAAATAAAAAAACTTATATGTTATCTAAAGGCGAATGGCGTCCTAAATATCCAGATAGAAGACATAAGGGCTACAAAATACCTTCTTTGTTAAGTCCTTTAGGATGGGTAAGCTGGACCGATATTGCTGAAGAGTTTTTAAAAGCAACAGATAAAGCAAGAAAAGGCGACAAAAGAGGATTAAAAAAGTTCATTAATACAAGATTAGCTGAAGCGTTTGAGGAGCAAGGAACACAAGTAGAGCTGGAATATTTAGAAAAAAGAAGAGAATACTATGAGGCTGATGTTCCTGATGGTGTTTTGGTTTTGGTTGCTGGAATAGATACTCAAGATGATAGGCTTGAATGTGTTATTTTAGGCTTTGGACTTGAAAAAGAGATATGGGCTATTGAATACAAGCAATTAATGGGTGATACAACTCAAACAGCAGTTTGGCAACAATTAGATGAGTATTTAAGCAGAAAATGGGCTTTTAAAGATGGTAGAGAAATTGGCATAAGTTGTGCTTGTATCGACTCGGGTGGACATAGCACAACAGAAGTTTATACTTTTTGTAAACCTAGAGAACATAGAAGGATATTTGCTGTTAAAGGAAGAGGCGGAGAGGGTGTTCCTTTAGTTGGTAAGTACAGCAGAAGCAACAAAATGAATGTTGCCTTATTTCCAGTTGGTGATGATGAGGCTAAAACACTCATTTTATCAAGACTTATGGTTGATCAAGAAGGTGAAGGCTACATACATTTTCCAAGAAATAAAGATAAGGGCTTTGATACTGAATACTTCAAAGGATTAGTTTCGGAGAAAAAAGTTAAAAAATATGTAAAAGGTCACTTAAAGTATGAATGGATAAAAGAAGCTGGTGTTAGAAACGAGCCAATTGATACAATGAAGTATGCTTTAGCCGCATTAGAGATACTTAATCCAAATTTCCAAGTAATAAAAAGATACTTCGAAGAGAACAAAGATTTCTACAAGCACGACCAAGCGAACAAAGGAACAAGTGGTGGGCGCAAAAAGATTATCTCAAAAGGAATAAGTTAAACTAGATTATGTTATTTAATTAAATTATGCTACAATATACTAAAATAAAAATAAAGAGGTCTTAATGGCTAGTTGGACTTTAGAAGTAGCAATAACACATTTAAACGCTTATTTAGAAGCAGATTTAGCACTCGCAACTGGAAAGAGCTATAAAATTGGTTCGAGAAATTTAACAAGGCTAGATGCAGCTGAAGTTAAAGAAAGAATCCAGTTTTGGAGCAACGAGGTTGATAGTTTAGAAAATGGTAGGAAAAAGGGCATTAGAGCTTACCGAGCAGTAATAAGGGATTTATAATGAATATAATAGACAAAGCAATAGGAATATTTAATCCACAAAAAGCACTTAATAGAGAGGTTGCTAGAAAAAGATTAGATATTTTAGCTTCTTATTCAAATTATGGTGCAAATCGTACTAAAAAAAATATGATTGGTTGGCAAACTAGAAGCCAAAGCCCCGACGATGATATAGTAAAAAATATTCCATTACTAAGAGAGCGTTCAAGGGATTTATTCTCTGGTGGTGCAACTTTAGCAACTGGTGCTATTAAAACTATTTCAACTAATGTTGTAGGTGCTGGATTAAGACCTAATGCACAAATAGACTTTGAGTTTTTAGGACTTACAGATGATGAAGCAGACCAATGGGAGTTACAAGCAGAAAGAGAATTTAGACTATGGGCAGAAAATCCTAATTGCGATGCAACTAGATTAAACAACTTCTACGAAATGCAATATCTAGCATTTATGAGCGTTCTTTTAAGTGGTGATGTATTTGCTACTCTTCCAATTATTCCAAGACCAAATTCTATCTATGACTTAAGAGTTGAACTGATAGAAGCTGATTTTGTATGTAATCCTACAAAAATTGATTCTGTAAAAGATATTTTAGAAGGTGTTGAGGTTGGAGAATGGGGTGACCCTTTAGCTTATTATATAGCAAAATATCATCCTAAATCATCAAAAGCTATGAAAAATGAATGGAAGAGAATCCCAGCTTATGGTGCTAAATCTGGAAGGAGAAATGTTTTACACTTACTTACTATGGAGAGACCAAACCAAAGAAGAGGTGTACCCTTACTAAGTCCAGTTATAGAAACACTTAAACAGTTAGGAAGATATACAGATGCAGAACTTACAGCAGCAGTTATCAGCGGTATGTTTTCGGTATTTATAAAAACTGAAGACCCGCAAAATCCACTTGGTGAGAGTTCTATACCATACGACCAACAAGTTGATTCAAATGATGAAAACAGTTACGAAATGGGAGCTGGTGCAATTATGGCACTTGAACCAAATCAAAGCATAGAGATTGCAAATCCAGGGCGACCAAATACAGCTTTTGATGGTTTTATTACTTCTTTAGCTAGACAAGTCGGAGTTGCTTTAGAGTTACCTTATGAATTACTAATTAAACACTTTACAGCTAGTTATTCAGCTTCAAGAGCTGCATTATTAGAAGCTTGGAAAATGTTTAGAATGAAGCGAGTTTGGTTAGCATCTAATTTTTGCCAACCTATTTATGAAGAGTGGCTAACTGAAGCTATTTTAAAAGGTAGAATCGAAGCCAAAGGATTTTTTGACGACCCCGCAATTAGACAAGCTTGGTGCGGAGTAGAATGGGTAGGACCATCGCAAGGACAAATCGACCCTGTTAAAGAAGCAAACGCCGCTGCAATTAGAGTAGAGCAAGGCTTTAGCACTAGAGAGCGTGAAGCTATGGAGCTTACAGGTGGAAATTTCTCTACTATAAACAAAATCAGAATCAAAGAAGAGAGACTAAGAAGAGATGGTGAGCTAGTAACAGATAATAACGGCTTACCTATTGGCACAGCTGAAGATATTGCTAATAAAAATGCAAATATTGCAAATAATGAAGTACAAGCTAAATTAAAACTAATAGAAGGTTTAAGTAATATATGATTGAACTTTTAGCTTTAAAATTAAAAGAAGTATCAAAAAAAGCATCAAATATTGATGAAAAAATAGATAATCTAGCTATTTCACAAGAAAAAGAGCTAAATGATAAAGCTAATGCTATTTTAAAAGATTTTGAAGTTAAATATGAGAACTATGTTAAAAATTTAGCCTTACCAAAAGATGGAAAAGATTTTGACTTAAACCTATGGATAAATGCCAAAGAAGGACTAGATAGTGCAAAAAAAGAGCTTGAAACTAGCCTTAAAAACCTAAAAGCTGAAATTATTAAGTTTTTTCAAGAACAAACTGCTAATTATAATGCTCTTGTAAAAGAATCTGAATCTAAAAT
>JBEAVG010000095.1:0-2930 GCA_041161045.1 Pseudomonadota bacterium | reverse complement strand
TCATAAAAGTATTGTCTGATATTTCTCCTTCTATTCCATATGTAAGCTCTATTAGGGGATTGATTCAAACAATAGATTTTTCGCACCTAGATTTAGATACTAATAATGAACCTATAATATTAAATTTCAAAGGTGCATTTTCAGAGCAAGATAAGCAATTTAAATTAAATCTGAGTGAATTTGGTGTCAAAATTAAAGATGCAGGATTCTTAATACAAAACAAAAGTAATACAGATGCATCGCTAAAAAATTGGAGTTCTGAAGGGGTGATTTCTGTATCGAGGTGGCCATCTGTTTTTGATTATTTATTAAAATCATATTATTCAGTAATGCAAGTTCCTAGTGTGGAACCTTTCGGGAAAGAATTTTATGCAAAAGTTATAAATGACTTTATAAATAAGGTAGTAAATGAGATTAACCCTCAATATGAAGCAATAACTATAAATTACAAATTTAGCGAAGATATACCAAAGTCTCAGATAGGTAAACTTTCGCTTCCTGAATTTGGACTGCTTTATTATGCTACCCTGCTAAAACATATTAATTTAACTTTGAACGACCAGACAAAAGCTATTGAGCAATTTAAAAAGATAGTCCCAAGCTATATTGCAGAAAGCGACTCTTTGGACAAAATAATTCAGCAGAGTAAGGAATAATGTCATTTAAATTGAAAGAGGTTTTTACTTCAGAGTTGGAGGAAGTGAATTCTGCTATTGTGCAATCTTTATCTTCTAGAGAGACATTAGTATCAGATGTAGGCTCTTATTTACTTAGTGCTGGTGGAAAACGAATCAGGCCTATCCTTACATTACTTATGAGTAGAATATGTAGTTATACGGGAAGTAATCATATTTTTCTTGCTGCTGCAGTAGAATTAATACATGCGGCTACTTTGCTTCATGATGATGTGGTGGATCAGAGCAGTACTAGAAGGTCTAAACCTACTGCTAACTTTATATGGGATAATAAAGCTAGTATATTAGTAGGTGATTTTTTATTTAGCCAAGCATTTAAATTGATGGTTAAAAGTGAATCTATAGAAGCTCTGCAAAGCTTATCCGAGGCTTCTGCGATAATAGCAGAAGGTGAAGTTATGCAACTTGCAAGATTATATGAAAATAGGATGCTTACAGTAGAAGAATATGAAATTATTGCTTCTGCAAAGACTGCGGCGCTATTCGCCGCGAGTTCTCATGTTGGTGCTATTATTGCGAATCAACCAGCGCAGGTTAGAGAGGCTGCAAGAAATTTTGGAGCGTTTCTTGGTCTAATATTTCAAGTAAAAGATGATATGTTAGATTATTTTGCTAATCCTAATGTGACTGGAAAAAATTTAGCAGATGATTTGACTCAAGGTAATATCACTATACCTATCATATTAGCTTATGATAAAGCAAGTTTAGATGATAAATCAAAGTTAGAGTGTTATTTTTTCGAATCTCAGGATAGATCTTCAAACTTTGAGGCAGTGAAGGGGATTTTGGATAAATATGAAGTTAAAAAATTGGTAGATGATTATTTAGATAAGCTTGTTACAAAAGCCAAATCTGAGATAGCAATTCTCCCTTGCTCCGATGAGTATAGAGCTCATTTGATAGATCTTTTGGATTATGCTGCAAATCGAAATAATTAGACATTTTGCTTGATTTCATGTAGTCTTTCCTAGTTAACATTTACAAGTATGAGTATTGCATATGAAAATTACGGCAACCACCATAAAAGCAGGAAATATCCTGGTTTTTAATGATGAACTATGGATAGTTTCAAAGCAACCTGAGCATACTAAGCCAGGTAAGGGGCCTGCTTATATGCAAGTTGAGATGAAAAATCTTAAAACAGGCAATAAGCTAAATCAGCGTTTTAATTCCAGTGATTATATAGAGAAAGCGCAGCTTGAACAAAGAGATTTCCAATTTCTTTATATGGAAGGCGACAATATGGTATTGATGGATTTAGAAAATTTTGAGCAGATACATGTAGGTAAGGATATTTTAGAAGCAGATAAGTTACCATTTTTAGAAGATAACATGCAAATTACTGTTGAATTTTATGAAGATACTCCACTTAATGTTACTCTGCCTTCTACTGTTACTTTGGAAGTAGTTGAGACTGATCCTATAATCAAGGGTGCTACTGCTACTGCGTCTTATAAGCCAGCCATATTGTCCAATGGAATTAGAGTTCTAGTCCCTCCTTATCTTGTTACTGGGGAGTTTATAGTGGTAAAAACAGAGGATGCTAGCTTTGTAGAGAGAGCAAAAAAATAATATGCAGTCAAAGCTTCACATATTTATGCTTAATTCTATAAAGAAAGCTCAACGTTTTCTCTATAGGGATTTCTTTGAAATTGAATTATCACAATCATCTAAATCTACTATGGATCTCTTTGCTCAGAAGGCAATAGATCGTACTAAAGAGATGATCTCTGAAGAGCTTGCAAAATATCCTAATCTAGGAGTTGTAGGTTTAGAAAATCCAAAAAAGAATAAAATTAATTTTGTTTTTGCAGTAGATGGCTTGTCTAATCTTGCTAGAGCGCTTCCATTTTTTTCAATATCCATTTGCGCATATAAGTTGAATGATAAGAATGATATTGTTCAGCAATCTTCTATTGTGAGTTTTCCGGCTTTAGGAGCATTATATTATGCTGAAGTTGGTTTGGGTGCATTTTTGCTAAATGAATCATCACAAAATAATTCTATAAGATTAAAGGTGTCTAAACATCAAACTCCTTTCATGATTGCATCTGAAAACGGCTCTCTATACGAGTCAGAGAACAATAAATCTTTAGTACGAAGCTTCGGTTCATTGAGCTACAGCTCTTGTCTTCTGGCATCAGGTAAGGTGGATTTAGTAACATCATCTGTGTTAAATAAAGAGTTGTTTATGACGCTTTCGCTTATAGTATCTGAATCTGGTGGTTTTATATC
>JBEAVG010000084.1:0-4691 GCA_041161045.1 Pseudomonadota bacterium | reverse complement strand
CCATAAAATGGTGTTTGATTTGTGATTAGAATAAATTTAGCACCATGTTCAGAGATACTTTCTTTTCTTTCTGAGTCTGACACAAGGTCAAGAACTGTTCCTTGGGCTTCTGTTAAGCTATATCCTAAAAATTCAGTACCTCCATGAGCGGACTGGATATCGAACCATAAACCATCTGTTTTAGCCTCTCCAGATCCAGACCAAGATTTTCTTGCTCGCTCTTTTTGTTCCTGCATTTTTGTATGGAATTCATCACTATCGACTCTAATATCTTTTGATTTTAAAATATCTTCTGTAAGGTCTAATGGGAAACCGTAAGTATCATATAACTTAAAAGCAACTTCACCTGAGAATATTCCGCCAGATTTCAAGGCAGAAGATTCTTCTTCAACAAGTTTTAATCCTCTATCAAGAGTGGTTCTGAATCTTTCTTCCTCTTGTTTAAAAATAGCGCTGACAAAATCTTCGGCTCTTTTGAGCTCAGGGTAAGCCTCACCCATAAGGCCTACTAGGGTAGGTAATAGACGATACATAAGTGGTTCTTTTGCTCCGAGTATATGAGCATGGCGCATTGCTCTCCTCATGATCCTGCGAAGTACATATCCACGTCCTTCATTAGAAGGCATCACACCATCAGCAACTAAGAATGCACAAGATCTTAAGTGATCAGCAATAACCCTATGGGAGAATTTCGCGTCACCTATAGCTTTGGTTTTTGTAAGATTTTCTGAAGCTGATATAATCTCTTTGAAAAGATCTATGTCGTAGTTATCATGCACACCTTGTAAGACGGCTGCAATACGCTCTAATCCCATTCCTGTGTCGATAGATTTTTTTGGAAGCTCGATACGCGTATTTTTGTCAACTTGTTCATATTGCATGAACACCATGTTCCAGATTTCTATATATCTGTCTCCATCTTGTTCTGGTGTGCCAGGAAGGCCTCCTGGAATATGAGGTCCATGATCGTAAAATATTTCTGAGCAAGGGCCGCAAGGTCCAGTATCTCCCATAGACCAGAAATTATCATTTGTTGTTATTCTTATAATTCTGTCATCTGATAGATTAGCTATTTTTTTCCAAAAATTTGCAGCTTCATCATCTGTATGATAAACAGTAACATATAACTTACTTTTATCTAAGGAAAACTCTTTTGTTAGAAGATCCCAAGCATAGTAAATAGCTTTCTCTTTGAAATAATCTCCAAATGAAAAATTACCAAGCATTTCAAAAAAAGTATGATGTCTTGCTGTATAGCCAACGTTATCTAGGTCATTGTGCTTACCACCAGCTCTTACAGATTTCTGACTGGAGGTAGCTCTCGCATAATCTCTTTTCTCAAGTCCAGTAAAAACATTCTTAAATTGAACCATACCAGAGTTAACAAACATCAGGCTAGGATCGTTGTGAGGAATAAGAGAGCTTGCATGAACCTCTGTATGGTCATTTTTAACAAAATAATTTATAAACTCGCTACGAATTTGATTTGTGCTATAGGTCATGGTTGATAATAATTTATACTGGATTGGAAGTATAAAACTACTACTAGATTAGACAAATTAAGTCAAGATTTTTGGTAACACCGGAAATCAGGGGTATTAAATTCTCGGGATGTGTGATTCAATAAGAAGTTGATAAAGTGAAGGTTTGTGCAATTTTAAGGTTCAGAAAAACATACTACATTACTTCGATCAAGTCTAAGGATAACCATAACACGTGAAGCTTTATTTGGCAAATCTCGTAATTATTTTGATTCTTGGGCTAAGTTACTAATATTGATTTGTGTGGTGATTGCTTATGATAAGTAACTACCACCTAATAAGCATGCTACCCCAGGTAAGTCCGGCTCCAAGAGCTGTGAGCATAATTAGGTCGCCGCGTTGGAGATTGCCAGAGGAAATAAGTTCTACTAAAGCTAAAGGAATAGATGCTGCGGAGCAATTAGCATGTTTGTCGATAGTTTTGATAATTTTTTCATTAGGAAAGTTAAGTTTGTTAGATATACCATCAATTATTCTAACATTTGCTTGATGAGGGATAAGAAAGTCTACATCATCTGCTTTAATATTCGCTGCATTTAGTACATCGAGGATAGATTCTGACATCTTCTCAATAGCATGTCTAAATACTTCTTTGCCTTGCATATGAACAAAACCTGTAGAACCAGAGCTGGAAGCTCCACCGTTTGTATATAGTATATCAGATAAAGAGCCGTCGGAGTAAATTTTAGAAGCAAGAATTTCTGATTCTTCTGAAGATTCTAATATGACAGCACCAGCGCCATCTCCAAAAAGCACTGAACAGTTTTTTGAGTTCATATCGAGTACAGATGACATTTTATCTGCGCCAATAAGCAATATTCGCTTATATTTTCCAGAAAGCATGAAGTTATTGGCAATTTCTAGTCCATATACAAATCCAGCACATACTGCTTGTATATCAAAAGCTGGTATGGTTTTTTTTATGCATAATAAGGATTGAAGTTTGCAAGCTACCGAAGGAAAAGTATTATCCGGAGTTGTGGTCGCAACTATTATAAGATCTATCGTTTCAGGAGTGATTTTTGCAGATAATATGGCATTTTGTGCTGCTGCGAAGGCTAGGTGAGAGGTGAACTCATCCTGTTCTGCAAAATATCTCTGTGTGATACCAGTTCTGCTGACAATCCATTCAGAATCAACTTCTGGAACTATCTTAGCTAAGGCGTCATTAGATATAGGGTTGCCTGGAAGGTAAGATCCCGCGCCTATAATCCTAGCGCCCATAATTATTCACCAGCGGATTCGTCTAATGCAGGAGCTACAACAACTGTGCGTCCATTATAAGTACCATCTTTCAGGGACATGCGATGAGGTAGTTTAAATTCGCCTGTTTCTTTATCTACGATGACATTTATTGGTTTTAAAGCGTGGTGCGCTCTGCGCATATCACGTCTTGATTTTGATGTTTTCTTCTTAGGAACAGCCATTTTGAGACACTCCGATTTATTATATTAAACAATTGAACAGGTAATATAGTATATTTCCTAAGAAAAATCCAGAATTAATTGCAATTTGTCGAGAGTGGTATATTATCAAGTTTTTATAAGCTAGTAAATGTAAGGTGATTTTATGATAAAATATATAAAAATTCCTATCGTAATTTTAGTGGCTATTGCTCTATCAGGATGTCAGGGTACTTATTCCAGAGGAGTGAGGTTAGACAAAGATTCTATAGAGGCTATCAAAACTGGCCATTTGGGTAGAGAGCAAGTGGAAGAATTGTTAGGCTCTCCTACTATGATATCAGATTATACACCTAATACATGGTACTATGTTTCTAGAGTTGCTAGGGATAAAGTATGGTCTCGTCCTTCAGTAAAAAAGCAAATGATCGTCAAAGTTACTTTTACTGGTGATTTTGTAAGTCATGTTGAAGTGATTGATAAAAAGCCAGTGGTTAAATTTTCTGTGGATCGAGATGATACGGCAGTCAAAGGGACTGAAGAAAATGCTCTACAGACATTCGTGAAAAATTTTGGTAGATTTAATAAAACAAATCGTAAACAGCGTAGGTAGTGGATGAGTGCACAGCAGCGTAGATTAGTTTTTCTATCTGCAATCTCTGGTAATATACTGGAATATTACGATTTTACAGTATATTCAGTATTTGCTGTGGCTCTTGGAAAAGTTTTTTTTCCATCCGATTCTGAATTCATCCAAACTCTAGCTAGCCTAGCCGTATTTGCTGTAGGCTTTGTTACAAGGCCTCTAGGTGGTATAGTTTTTGGCTATATTGGAGATCACTATGGTAGGAGAGTCTCTCTTATATGCTCAATGCTAGGAATGACGGTAACAACATTTTCCATGGGGCTTATTCCAGGTTATGACACTCTAGGCGTTGCAGCTCCGATATTTTTGATTATAATGAGGCTAATACAGGGTTTGTGTATTAGTGGTGAAGGTGCTGGTGCTGCTATTTTTGTCCTAGAGCATTATGGTAATTTACGTTCAGGATTGGTTGCTGGAATAGTGCAAGGTTCTAATATAACAGGAACTCTTCTTGCGTCATTTGTTGGTATTATCATTACTTCTTATTTCGGATATATCGAAGAATCCTGGAGATTTGCCTTCATGTTAGGTGGTATAATGGGAATAGTCGGATTTTACTTAAGGCTAAAAACTCACGAAACTCCAATATTCAAAATCCTCGCTCAAAAAAAGCAAGTTCTAAAAACTCCATTTTTGGATGTTGTGAAAACTTCCTGGCATTATATGATTCTAACATCTGTTGTAGCTGGAGTAGCTGGTAGTACTGTATATTTAATTAAAACATACATAACAGTATTTTATTCTGGCATATTGCATCTAGATACTCAAACATCGCTGCAATATCTTTCATATTCTACATTTGTGTTAATGATATCAATGCCTCTTACTGGATGGCTTTCCGATTATATTGGACGAAAAAAAACCATACAAATAGCCTGTATACTGAGTATTATATTCATAATCCCTACAATGCAGCTTATGACTGGAAATAGCTTCAATGAGCATATTATAGGTCTAACATTTATTGGGATTTTAGGAGGTCTTTCTTCTGGTGCGGCATATATATTTACTATTTCTTTATTTGAGCCAAAAGAAAGATTCACTGGTGTTGCATTCAGCTATAATCTTGGTGTCGCTATATTTGGCGGTACGGCTCCTATG
>JBEAVG010000157.1:0-5575 GCA_041161045.1 Pseudomonadota bacterium | reverse complement strand
CACCGCAGCATATAAGTGATATTTGAGGAGCGCAGGACGCGAAATCGACGCCCTAATCGGCATTTTTCAGCAGAGACTAATGAGAGCCTGTAGAACCAAAACCACCAGTCCCACGGGCTGTTTCGTCTAGGTTATCGGTAAGTTTAAATTCTGCAACCGCATGCTGCGCTATAACCATCTGAGCTATACGCATACCGTTTGTAACAACAAAATTTTCTTTTCCATGATTTATAAGAATAACCTTTATTTCGCCACGATAATCTGCATCTATTGTTCCAGGAGTGTTTAGAACTGTCACAGAGTTTTTGGCTGCAAGGCCAGACCTAGGTCTAACTTGAGCCTCGTAACCTATCGGGAGCGCTATTGCGATACCTGTCGGCACTATTTTCACTTCCCCCGGGGCCATAATAATTTCTTCTTTTATAGATGCCGCCAAGTCAAAGCCAGCGCTATGTTCTGTTGCATAAATTGGCAGTTGTACGCCAGAATTAGAATCTAATATTTGAATAGGGAGTTGAATTTTCATAAGAAAACACCATAAGATAATGGCGGGAGTGACGGGACTCGAACCCGCGGCCTTCTGCGTGACAGGCAGACGCTCTAACCAACTGAGCTACACCCCCTAAAAGCTGGCATATGTTACATCGAAGTTAGAAATTTTGCAAGATGTATTTTAGCCATATTGTATAAATCTTGTTACAAAAACTCAAAATTCTTGACTTTTTTGTAGAAATTTGATATGCTTTTATCCCGATTATGTAGGATTTATATCGTGAAATTAAGGCTTTGGCTTGCATTTACAATTCTTCTGACTGTTGCTTTTTCTTCTTTTGCGGATGAGAGCACAAAGGATGATGCTGCGCCTAAGGATAGGGAGCGTAAGCTATATCTGAAAGCTTCTGGTATTCATGGTACTTTTTATGCTGATAAGACAGAGGGGCGCTTAGGATTTTCAAGAAAATTCAAAAATCATTCAGCTATTAATTCTGCGGATGTAGGTGCGGGATATTATATCAATGACGAATTTAGGGCAGAGATTCTTTACCATCAAGAATTTAAGAATAAATTTGCAGGAGATGGACAAGGTAATTTTTCTGAATACAAAAGAACATCAAAAAATGACTTATATGCTGTAATGTTCGGCGTGAATATGAATGTAGTGGATTTTGACTATGGTAAGCTTTTCTTAGGTGGCTCCATGGGTGTTTCTCAAGTTCAGGAAAAGGTCTCTTTAGATCACATAAAAATACAAAAAAACTACTATTCTAACAATGGTAATAAGAAGAAAAACTTTAGCTATGGGTTAGGAGTTGGTGCTGATTTTAAGATCGGCGATAGATTGCATGCAGAAATTGCTTATAGATTTAACGATTACGGTACTACAAAGTCACAGCCACAATTCAATACTGAACTTGGCAAAACTAAGCTTAGATCTCATAATGCTATGGTTGGCGTTAGAGTAGATATGTAGGTAATGTTTATCATGCTTGCTTAAGTTGAGGTGTTGGGGAATTAAAACCCGTAATCACGAGCGAAGCACGGTGACCTAGTTCTGTTCATTATGGATTGCCGCGTCACTTTGTTTCTCTCAATGACATTAACAGTCGCAATAAATTACTATTACTCAAGTGTTTAACCTAGTTTCAAAATACAAACCTGCAGGAGATCAGCCTAAAGCAATAGAATCTCTTGTGAATGGCCTTATGCGAAATAACCAATCTCAAGTCCTTCTTGGTATTACTGGTTCTGGTAAAACTTTCACAATGGCTAATGTAATTGCGAAGACAAATCGCCCAGCAATTATCATGGCGCATAATAAAACTTTAGCTGCTCAAATTTATTCAGAAATGAAAGAATTATTTCCGGACAATGCAGTGGAATATTTCGTATCATATTATGATTATTACCAACCAGAAGCATATGTCCCAAAGACTGATACATACATAGAGAAAGATTCGTCAATTAATGAGAGAATAGATTTACTGAGACACTCAGCAACACGCTCATTACTTGAGCGTAGAGATGTTATAGTAGTTGCTTCAGTTTCATGCATATATGGTATTGGCTCACCTTCAACATATTCGCAAATGACTCTATCTTTTGACGTTGGTAAGTCATACAAGAGACAAACTATTCTTAATAAACTTGTAGACCTTCAATATACAAGAAATGATTTAGCTTTTGAGCGCGGGTCTTTTAGAGTTAAGGGAGATAATCTAGATATTTTTCCGGTACATTTAAGTGAAAGTGCTTGGAGATTCTCATTCTTTGGAGATGAATTGGAAGAAATATATGAATTTGATCCTATAACTGGCGCTAAGAAAAACAAACTACAAAATACGAAATTATATGCAAATTCTCATTATGTAACTCCACTAGATACAATCAAGAAAGTCATGCCACAAATACAAGATGAACTTCAAGAACGTATAGCTTATTTTAGAGGTGAAAATAAACTTGTGGAAGCCCAAAGAATCGAGCAAAGAGTATCTTATGATCTTGAAATGCTCCTAGAAACAGGTTCTTGCAAAGGAATAGAGAATTATTCTAGATATTTGTCAGGACGAGATGCTGGTCAACCCCCTCCAACGCTTTTTGAATATATACCTGAAGATTCAATATTATTTATGGATGAAAGCCATGTTAGTGTCCCTCAAATAATGGCTATGTATCGTGGAGACCAGGCTCGTAAAGGAAATCTTGTGGAATATGGTTTTAGGCTTCCTTCTGCACTTGATAATAGGCCTTTGAAATTTGATGAATGGATGGAATTCAGACCACAAACTATATTTGTTTCTGCAACTCCTAGTGATTTTGAAATAGAGCAATCTCAAGGGGAAATCATAGAGCAAATTATAAGACCGACAGGGCTTCTCGATCCTTTATGTATTATAAAACCAGCGACAGGACAAGTTGAAGATCTCATTTCTGAAATTCAAAATACCATAAAAAAAGGTTATCGTGTACTTGTTACGACTTTGACAAAAAATATGGCTGAATCTTTGACTGAATACATTACAGAACTTGGCTACAAAGTATCATACTTACATTCGGATGTACAAACCTTGGAACGTATAGAAATCATCAAAGATTTGCGTGAAGGTTCTATAGATATTTTGGTTGGAATTAACTTGCTAAGAGAAGGTCTAGATATACCTGAATGCGCATTAGTTGCAATACTCGATGCTGATAAGGAAGGATTCTTACGCTCAGAAGTATCACTATTGCAAACTATAGGAAGAGCAGCTAGAAATGCTGAAGGCAAAGTAATTCTTTATGCAGATCGTATTACCAGATCTATAGAAGCTGCAGTTAGTGCAACAATGAAACGTAGAGAGACTCAGGAAGAGTACAATAAGATTCATGGAATTGTTCCTAAAACTATTGATCGTAAAATTATTGCATTTAAAGAATTCAAAGCTCTGCAAGAAGATCAGGAAATATTTCAAGATGATAAGCATCATGAGATAAGTCCAGCAAAACTCCGATCTCACATCAAAAATCTGAAACAGGAAATGCTCACAGCAGCGGCTAATCTAGAGTTTGAAAAAGCTGCTAAAATAAGAGATAAAATAAATCTTCTAGAGCAGAGCGCAATAGATTTAGCATAATGCAAAAATCCTTGGATTTAATATCAGAATATATATTCATCTCTAGATATCAAAAATTATAAATTTTTTCAAAAAATCATGAAATTTTATTGATTGTTCTAAAAAACAGGCTAATTATACCTTGCAATATAATAATAAGGAGGGACCTTCAACATGAGAATAGAGCTAAAATTTAGTAATCTACCTAACAATCAAGAAGTAATTTGGGATCAAGAAAGTAATAGAATAAATATTCAAACTATCCAAACAGAATCAGGATATGATGAAGGAGAAATACATGATAGTTCATATCAGACACTCTCTTATTCTTCTCAAACACTAATGAGAATTTTAAATGATGCAACCGTCATAGAGTCAGAATATTTAGAGGGTGGAAAATTTTTGAAGATAATATTAAACACTGCTATTCATGAAGTATTTTTTCTTGAAACTGCAACAGGTAAGACTTTATCATTCAATAGTTCAGAAGTTTTAATACATGGGTCTCAAGTAAATATTAACCCTAGAGAGCAGAAAGATCTTTATGAGGCGAGCGAAAGTGATTATAGAGCAATGGTGCCTCTTGAGCATTTCTTTATAGAGCCAAAAGAAGAAGATTCAAGGGCCCATGACTTTTCCTCCCATAACTCTTTGAATAGTAGTCTGATAGACTTTTCAAGGGCGCATTCTATAGATCTATCAAATTCTTTTCTTCATAATTCATTACCTAATTTTGTCGATGAAGAGTTGAGTGATAAAATTAATATAGCAATTACAAACATCAAAAAACTTAAAATCTCTGAAGCAGTTTATGGAAGTTTGCTAGAAGATATTAGATATTTATTTGGCATCGATCATGCAAAATTTGGAGAATATTTGACTCAAATTCAAGAATGCAAGGTAGTTCCTCAAATGATGCAATTACTTGAAACATTAAAAAAGGAAGTAAAGGCCTTATATCACACTTTAGAATCTACTGGAAATCCTATACGATATATCGATTTTGAGCAGTCAGAAAAAGCTAAATTGGAGTCCTTAATTGAAATAGTTTCAGATAAATTAGATCCAGGACCTGAACTGACAGAAATACAAGAATTAATATCTAATTACGCAAGGCAAGGCGGAGCAATAGATGAATTGAGTCATGCTTTAAGTGATTTAACAGATCCAATTCTTATTATTGATGAAATTAATAGGCATGCAGAGATGGTTTTTACTGGAGCGTTTTATCGTTTTAGTTTAAATGATTTGGAATACTAGTTTTATAAAGTAAAATTCCCCTAGTAGACTTAATACTAGGGGAAGAATTGGTCTTATGCGCCAAATGCTCACAGAGGCCATTTGATAAGGTTTTTATGTTTAAGACTAATGACCTGTAGTCTTAACGGCTACATCATATTCTCTGCTAAGCTCTTTTACTGCCCAAATCCAAACTATACACACTATAGAGAATATACCCATTAAATATAAAGAAATAGATCCGTAAGTTGCGGCTGGAAATAAGGTAAATATTGTAACTTGTAGAAATGCGCTTATAGATTTACCTAGCTTTATACCCACAACATCAACAGCAGCTTTGCCTCGTGTTTTTAGTCCGTCTTCTAATGGGACATATGCCATTTCTTTTGTAGAATCGAATAATGTATATTTGGAAGATTTACTCAATACATTTTGTATTGCTCCCATAGTTATTGCTAGCGTTAGAGGATTCTCTATAGCAATGCCTAAAATATTAGATAAGTCTAGACTTGAGAAACCAAAGAATGCCACACCAGTTATAAAGACCATAAGAGGAGTTATAATAGCAGCAGCATACCATCCTAAGAATCGCACTATATTTGATCCTAAAAGGACAAACATTATTGTAAAGAGCCCTGTATAACTCAAGTAACTTCCTACAAATACAGCATATTCTTCAGGAGTAGTGTAAAGAGTCGCAGCTTTAGCTTTCCAAGGCCCTTCAGCCAAATTAATCGCTATACCAT
>JBEAVG010000137.1:0-5567 GCA_041161045.1 Pseudomonadota bacterium | reverse complement strand
GCAAGTTTACTATTAATATAATCTTCTGGTATTTCAAAATCACTAGTATAGAAGCCATCAAGAGTTATTTCCAAAGGTTTTTGCCATGATTTTGTTGCGATTTCACATTTTGCTGTTAGCTCGCGTAAAGCTTCGCATGAGGCTTTTATTGTGTGGTCTGTATATCTCGTTAAAATCTCTAAAGCTTCATCAACCAAGCCCTGCATTTGAGCTTTTGCTCCAAGAAAGCCTTTAATGATTTTGTGTATATCGGAAGCAATTTTTGTTTGAGCATCCGCGGCTTTTATTACTAATTCAAAGTCTTCGCCATCAGCGATAGGTTGAATATCTCTGTTAACAGAAGCTTCTAGTCCTTCAAATAACAATACTTCAGAATTTGGGTTAGGGTAGCCTTTTGCTTCTGATGCTGGTTCTGTTGATTGTACTAGCTTTTTAAGTTCTTCATTTTTTAATTCTTGATTACGAATTTCTTCTGCTAGTTTCTTTTTTGTTTCGGCGTCTGCTTCTTGTTGTACTTGTTGTTTTTTTAATTCAAGTTTAGCAGCGCTTTCGTCTGCGGCCTTCTTTAGGGTTTCTATATCATCACTAGAAGCTTGGCCTAGAAGCATGGATGCATCAGCGCCATGCCCTTTCATTGAAAGAACAAACTCCGCAAAATCAGATTCTTGTGTGTAATACATGATAAGGGGAATAAAAACACTCTTTTGAAATTCTTTGTCTGTGTGTTTAAAAACATTTCTGAACATTTCTATGATTTTTCCGCGGTATACACTTAAATGCTCAGAAGATATAGAGCCAATGCTTGCTCCCTTGCCAAGTTTATAACTAACTCCTGTTTTTTTTGTTATGAAGTTAGGACTTTTTCGACAGTCTATAGCTCCAGAGCATGTGTTTTCTTCGCTTGAGTAATTTTCTTGTGATATATGTGTTGAAAAATCACTATCGCTCAACAAGCTTGTTGCCAAAAATCCTAAACAGCCAAAGTTGTGGTTCTGAGAACTAATTGTTTTGTGGCTGTGTGTTTCTGTGTTTTCAACCTTCATAGATTGATTCAGGGGGTCTATATTAACCTTTTCTTGTTTGGTATATTTTAAAACTTTGTCTAGTTTATCTATGTCACCTAAATAGAGAGAGTTTCTATGTCCTGGAATAAAAGAGCTTAGTGCAAAGGAAGATAGGTATTCTTTTGCTAGATCGGCATGACCAATCATGATAAGTTCATTGACCATGTCTGAAACATAGTCCCAAATTTCATGCTGACAGCCACCGTTAATAATATTATTAGTGTCGGAATATTGCATTCCAAATTTTGATCTAGTTTCGTAATCTATTCGGATTGGATTATGCGAATTAGTATTATAAGTAATAACAGATTTTGTTTCTGTATCCATCGCGCGCTTGTATTTGAACAAAACTGCTTCCCTAAGAATTTCTTGATCTTCTTTGGAGAGTTTATTAAAATTCATTGAATTTTTATAGCTGAAGTTACGGATTTTATGAGCTTCTTGCGTCAGAGCTTCACCAGAAAGGACTCTTATTACTTCTAGAATAGTATACATATCCTCATTTGTAAAATCTACAGGATTTTTTCGGATTATTTGGTGTATTTCTGCTAGTCCAATATCTTTGTGTAAGCTAACGACATCAGTTTCTGTATATTTTCCGTTAACCCCAGCAAGGTTTAGCCTTTTTACATCTAAATCAATTTTTACCATGTTATTACTACCTAAAATTTATCTGTTTATTCTACTTATTATATCAAATTTTTAACAAAAAGTCAAATACATTAATGTTAATTAATGCAATCATTCTAATTCAGCAATCTATGTTATGCGTTGTGGGTTTAATGAATTTGACTTTCGTAAATCTTTTATATAACATACCCAAACGCCTTTAAGCAATTAATATGCCAGAGACAGATGACTTCTGAAATTTTGCCAAAATTTATCCATCTTCGCATCCAGAGTTCTTATTCTCTTCTTGAGAGCGCACTCAAGATAGAAAATATCGTTAAAAAGGCAAAAAATCTTGATATGCCTGCTGTTGCAATTACTGATAAAAACAACCTTTTTGGCCTTTTGGAATTTTCTATTGACGCTAAGAAATCTGGGGTGCAAGCGATTCATGGTGCTATAGTAAATATGATGCATTTTGGATCGGCCCATGAGATTTTAATTATTGCAAAAAATGAAACCGGATATAAAAATTTATTAAAAATAGTTAGTAATATATATATCGAAGGAAAAAAAGATTTAGAGATAGGTTTTGCTGACCTTGCGCTTCACCATGAAGGGCTAATAGTTTTATCGGGATATGCTAAGGGGCATATTGGGTCTGCTATTTTATCTGATGATATAGAAAAAGCCAGGGCTCATGCTCTTGCAATGAAAGAACTTCTAGGGGATAGATATTATTTTGAAATAATGAGGCATGGCCTTGCGGAGGAAAGGTCTATAGAACAAATTTATCTAAAACTTGCTATAGAATGCGATATTCCTTTAGTCGCTACAAATAATGTGCTTTTTGAGGATATAAATGCTCATTATGCTCATGATGTTCTTCTTTGTATTGCTGAAGGTGTTGTTAAGGAACAGAGCGAGCGCAGGCGTGTTAGTAATCAATGCTATTTTAAATCTCCCGAGGAAATGCAGGAGCTTTTTAAGGATATTCCTGAAGCTATAGATAACTCATATTATATAATGCAGCGTTGCTGTTATATGGCAAAGCCAAGTGATCCACAATTGCCCCATTTTGCAGATAATTCCGATGCTGAGATAGAGCTTTTAAAAAATGAGGCTAAAAATGGCCTTACCGAGAGGCTTAAGCATAAATTTATTCATGATAACATTCCAGAAACAGAGCATAATGCTGTTACAGAGGAGTATTTTAAGCGTATTGAATATGAGTTAGACATCATATGTAAAATGAATTTTGCTGGTTATTTTCTAATAGTTTCTGATTTTATCAAATGGAGTAAGAAGAGTGGTATTCCAGTGGGACCAGGCAGAGGGTCTGGAGCGGGTTCTGTTGTTGCTT
The DNA here is from genome assembly GCA_041161045.1 of Pseudomonadota bacterium. Lineage (GTDB taxonomy): Bacteria > Pseudomonadota > Alphaproteobacteria > Rickettsiales > Rickettsiaceae > CANNRM01. The sequence continues at coordinate 2,531 of JBEAVG010000137.1, read as the reverse complement.
GGAGCCTCCTTATTACAGATCTTGATCCTATAAAATTTGGTCTCCTTTTTGAGCGTTTTCTTAATCCTGAGCGTATATCAATGCCAGATTTTGATATCGATTTCTGTCAAGAAAGACGTGATGAAGTAATCAAATATGTTTGCCAGAAATATGGTAATAATAAGGTTGGGCAGATTATTACCTTTGGTAAAATGCAAGCAAAAGCTGTTATAAAGGACGTTTCAAGGGTTCTTGGGCTCAAGTATAATTATGCTGACTACCTTACGGAATTAGTGCCATTTAATGCTGTGAATCCTGTTACGCTCGAACAAGCAATTACTGAAGTTGCAGAGCTAAATCAGGCATCCAAAGGGCAGGGGCTTTATAGCATGCATGGTGAAGAGGAGCTTATAAAGGAAGTATTGGATACTGCGCTCATATTAGAAGGAATTCATCGCCATGTTTCTGTTCATGCTGCTGGTATTGTGATTGGGAGTAGGGAGCTTATAGATATTCTTCCTCTATATAAGGATCCAGATTCTGAGATGCTAATTACTCAATATTCAATGAAATATTCAGAAGCAGCTGGTCTTGTAAAATTTGACTTCTTAGGACTTCAAACCCTTACTCTAATTGATAAATGCTCTAGGCTTGTAAAAGAGAATGGTACAGAAATAGATCCAAATAATCTTCCTACTTATGATAAGAAAACATTTGATCTTCTAGAAACTGGTCAGTCTTCTGGGATATTCCAGTTTGAAAGTGTAGGTATGAAGGATGCTTTAAGGAGACTTAAAGCTGACTGCATAGACGATCTTATAGCTCTTGGAGCGCTTTATAGACCTGGACCTATGGAGAATATTCCAACTTATATAGCATGTAAACATGGCAAGCAGGCGCCTGACTATCTACATCCATCTTTGGTCAATACGCTAAAAGAAACTTATGGGGTGATAATTTACCAAGAGCAGGTTATGGAAATAGCTCAGATACTTGGTGGATATAGTCTTGGAGCAGCGGATCTGCTTCGTAGGGCTATGGGTAAAAAGATTAAGGCAGAAATGGCTGCTCAAGAAGCTATGTTTGTTGATGGAGCAAAGAAGAATGGGATTAGCGAGTCTCAGGCACGTAGCATCTTTGAACTCGTAGCTAAATTTGCTGGTTATGGTTTTAACAAAGCTCATGCGGCTGCATATGGTGTGATTTCTTATCAGACGGCTTATTTAAAAGCGAATTTCCCAGCAGAGTTTTTAACTACATGTATGAATTTAGATATTCATGAAAGCGATAAAGTGAATTTATTTATACAGGAAGCTCGGTATTTTCAGATTAATGTTGTTCCTCCGGATATTAATATATCAGCGGGGAAATTTTATCTTGCAAATCATGGAAATACTAAATCAATAATATTTGCATTGGGAGCTATAAAAGGTGTTACTGCTACTCTTGGAAACATAATATATGGAGAGGCTCAGAAAAAACCATTTTTGAATATTATGGATTTCATCGAACGTATTCCTTCTAAGGTTATTAATAAAAGGAGTTTGGAGAATCTTATAAAGGCTGGTGCATTTGATTCAATGCATCCAAATCGTAATGAGCTTATTGTTAGCATTCCAAAGCTTATAGCCCACTCAAATAATCATCATAATCAAATAGCCTTACAGCAGTTTAGTCTTATAGCTGTTGATATAAAAAACCTAATAGATAAGGTTGACGATTTGCCAGATACAGAAAAGGCAATGCTAGAATTTGAAGTATGTGGTGTATTTCTTAGGGAACATCCTCTCTCCAAATACACTGATATTTTATCGTCAAAGGGGGCTGTGAATTCATATCAGGTTAAATCCGAACTAGCTAACGGATCACATAGGGTTGAAATTGCTGGTATAATTCAGAAAAAAGACTCTAGAATGTCAGCACGGGGTAGATTTATTACAATCCAACTATCGGATCAATTTGGGAATTTTGAAGTCACTATTTTTAATGAAGAAATACTCAAAAAATATGTAGATTTGCTTGAAGTTCAAAAGATGGTGATTGTCTCTTGTGATATGTTTAAAGATGAGGGGGGATTTAGGCTTACTGTCGCCTCTCTAAAAGACCTTGAAGCATATTTCACTGGGATAAAACATGAAATTAAGCTTTATCCAAAAGATGAGAAAGAATTGGATAGAATTTTAGATTTTATACAAAAGAAAGCAGTTCCTTCAGATAATCCTAATACTAGCATAACTATTTTTCTGGCTCATGAAACCAATATGGCTGCGAAAATATCTTTACCTCCAAGAAGTTTTAATCCTGGTGATATAGCAGAACTGCAGGGGATATAAAAATTTTATATCTGGGTATTAGTGGAGAAAATTTTTATGATATGATCCTGTCCTAATTTAAGCGAAAACTTAAGGAGGATAGGGTGCTTGCTAATTATTTACACAATTTTTTTTCATCAAAGAAAGAAATAAAATCTAGAGATTTTTTTGAATTTGCTTCGGGAATTGAGGGGCAATCTCATGTTACTGGAGTTTCTAGCTATAAGCAGAATGTTATAG
>JBEAVG010000136.1:0-2630 GCA_041161045.1 Pseudomonadota bacterium | reverse complement strand
GCAAGTTTACTATTAATATAATCTTCTGGTATTTCAAAATCACTAGTATAGAAGCCATCAAGAGTTATTTCCAAAGGTTTTTGCCATGATTTTGTTGCGATTTCACATTTTGCTGTTAGCTTGCTTAAAGCTTCGCATGATTCTACTATTGTGGTGTCTGTATATCCTGTTAAAATCTCTAAAGCTTCATCAACCAAGCCCTGCATTTGAGCTTTTGCTCTAATAAAGCCTGTAATGATTTCGTGTATATCTGAAGCAATTTTTGTTTGAGCGTCCTCGGCTTTTATTGCTAATATTAAATCTTCGCCATTAGAATCAGCGATAGATTGGATAGCTGCGTTAACACGAGCTTTTAGTCCTTCAAATAGCAATACTTCAGAATTTGGGTTAGGGTAGCCAAATATACCAGCGAATAGATCTTGGTTTTCTTTCGAAACAAGACTTTCGGCAGTTCTTCCATCGGCAGTAGGAAGATTTATATTTACGCCAATATTTTTATAATCTTCTACAACGTTATCCATTCCTCTTTTGATAGCGTCATGAACAATATTTTCACCCGTTGTTTTATCAAGTTTTTCTATAGTTTCTACTATCTTTGGATCTTTAGCTGCCATTTTTTGTAGTTCTTCTCCAGTGAAAGAAGCAATATGAAGTTTTTTTTCCTCTTCTGTTTTTTGTTTTTCAGGCTTTGGAGCAGCGTGCGCTTCTTCGGATTGAGTAGGGGCTGCTACTTCCTCATCAAAACTTAATCCTTTGAGAGTTAAAACTTTTTTCGCAAGTTCTAAAGCTGCTTTAGAATTATCTTTACCACCTAATTCTTTCATAGTAGTGAGGAAATTAAGTTTAACATAATCTTCTTTTCTAAGAAGTTTATTCAATAATTGCTCTATGCTTTCTTTTTGTTGAGAATCAGCATCTTTATATTTGCTTATCATAATTTTAAAGAAATTTCGTACATTGCGAGCATAAGCTATCACTTCTTCTTGAGTATATTTACCTTGTGTTTGTTTAGCTATAAAATCACCTGAGCCTATTGTAAAAGTTGTTTCGTCAGTTAGAGTGATTTTTTTGTTATAGTCTTTTCTGATATCATCATCATTTGGAAATAATGATGTTATAAACATACCGTAGCATTGTGGATTCATATTTGTATATTTGATATTTTGGGTCACATCTCTAAATTGTTCTAAAAGCTCAGTTTTTTGCTGTAGTGTGAATTTTTCTGTGCAAGGTGTATTTTCGACGTCTTCTAATGTAAATGCTCTTGACTTAGAATCTCCTGAATTCATCTCAGACCCAGGACGAATACCAAATTCTAGTAATTTTGCTCTTAGAGCTTGTTGTTTTTTATCTGTAAAATAATCAATTAAACCAAAAAATTCCTTATCCATACTCGCATGATTGAGTTCTTCAAATAATTTAGCTATTTTATTAAATTCTTCATATACGCATATTGATCCATAATCATCTTCTCTGTTTAATTCGGCGCGGGCCTGTTCCTGAGTTAAGTTTGATGGAGCTTTACAAGCCTTTTTGAGGCCATTGGTAGCTTTTGTATATTTGTAATGTAATAACTTCTGCAATTTTCCAGTAGAGTCTTTTTGCTCTATGAGTTGATTGATTTGTTCTTGAATGGTCACAGGAACGGTTAGATTAGAATGAGCGTGATCATGATCGTGATGAGTTGGTTCGGCAGGTTGTTTTTTAGTCGCTGCTGCTGTATCTAATGGTTTAGGCTCTGTTATCTTAGGTTTGGCTTCAGGCAGTTTTCCTGATTCAATTTCTTTTGTAGCATTAATCTTCTTAGGATCTTTTAGCAAATCTTGAATATCTTCAAAGAAGATGTAACCAATAGAGTCTTTAGGGTCAAAAAATGGATTTTTATGGTTGAAAAATTTATTAAGAATACCTAAAGGTATTAATTTATGCTGTGTCATTACTGAAAAAATCTTTGCAGTGGCATGCATTATTGGAGAGTTTTTATCTGCTTTTTTAACAATCTTATCGTCTTGTTCTGTTCTAAAAGAGCTATGTATAGCTCTGTGTAGTAGCGCGTTAACAAAGCTTTCTACGATCTCGTCGTCTATCGAATTCTTGCCCGGATTATGTTCAACAAAGGCTTCTATCACTTTGGATATTTCAATTAATTCCTCAGCTTTAATATTACTATCAGTGGGTATATCTAGCTTAGCTCTCAAATAGAAAAATAGTAGTTTATTACTCAGATCCAGCAGTTCTTTAATATTTGAGTATAATGCTCCTTCATCACATAATTCTTTAACTTTATCATAAGTTATTGTTTCGGCCTTTTGCTTAAAGTATTCTGATTTTTTCATTAGACTATCGTTAGTCATTGTAGAAACAAAATCTGCAACTTCTTGCTCGCCTTGTGTCCATGGTTTATCTAAGCCACTAAAATCATTAATTCCAAGTGTTTTTAAGAGCTCTATTGCTTTCTCTTTAAATGTTCCATCCACCTTATTACCCACGCCAGCAGATTGACGCAGAGCATCGATAGTTGCTTTGCTAAAGTTCTTGCATTGATTATCTGGATTTTTAAATTTTTCAGAAAATCTTGGTAAATTTAAGGAAGGAAGTATTTTTTCATTAATAAGAACATGCATTAATTT
>JBEAVG010000123.1:0-9596 GCA_041161045.1 Pseudomonadota bacterium | reverse complement strand
AGGCTATAGAGAGGCTATTATTGAGTTATATGATAATAAGACAAAGCTTCTGGAATATATTGAAAAATTTTTTCAAAGTAGGTCAATTAGGTGCAGATATCTGGCACAAGCTACGGCATCGTACGCCAGATTTATAAGTTTGCTACAGCATACTAGGGCTTCAAGTAAACAAGACGTTCTAGTAAAAATCAGGCAGGAAAGGATGAAAACTTTTATGGACAGTGAAAAAGGTATACAAGACTTTATAATTGAAAATGAATTAATGGATTTAGTAAACGGCGTAATACCTTATTTTTAGAGGACTCTCCACTCTCGTGCCCTGTATCATTCTTCTGGAGCTTATAGATACTTCTTTTTAAATACATTGTTCGAAGATGTAAAGGAGTATATTATGAACATAAGAGTTGACGATGATACTATAAATTGTGATTGTACATTCATAAAAAAGGCTCTTACTTCAACAGCTGGAATAAGTAATTTTGAAGAATTCAGAAAAAGATTTGATTTCCCTGTGTTCGCTTTTAATCATAAAACTGATGGAGACCTAACAAAATAATGATCACCTCCTCAATGTTCAAATTTTATAATATTATCAAATTCCGACTTATTATTTTATTTAAATCTATAAAAGTGCTCATATCATCAGACGCTCGTCTCTTCTCAGCGCTTTGTGTAGTGATCATATTTAGCTCTGCTTTGCCTGTAATCGCAATTCAGGCTTCTGCTGATATCATAAATAATATTGTCTCAGAGACTGACCATGCTAATATACATATATCTATAATACAGTGGGGGGTAGCACTGCTACTGTATGACTTTGTCTCCCCTCTTATAGCATTTTTGCAAAGCAACTTAGGTGATAAGGCGGTCTTTTATATAAATAGATCTGTAATAAATAAATCCAATTCTCTTCTAGGATTGGAACATTTTGATAATGCGGAATTTTATGATGATTTGCAGATTATTAGCACTAATGCAGCTAATAAGCCTATAAATCTTGTAGTAACTCTAATAGGAATATTGAAAGATTTTTGTTTGATAGTTTATTGTCTTGGGTTGTTATTTTGGAATATTTCATTATTAAGTCTATTGGTACTTGTTTGTATAATATTTCATACTAGAGTCTCTACGAGAATCCAGTCAGAAATGTGGAACGAATCTTTAGGAAGAAGCAAAAGATCTCGTTTTATGAATTATATTGCCAGTCTCTCAGTAAACCATGCATATATAAAAGAAATAAGGTTATTTGCATTGGGTAAGTATTTATATAAAAAATATATAAATATTTTTGAAGAAATATATAGCTCAATGTTTAGGCTTAGGCTTAAATTGATTCTCTTCGCTATTCTTCCGGCAGTTTTCTTATTAATAGGAAATGTCTTTGCGCTTAATGAAGCTATTAAATTAATCATTGATGGTACTTTAAAGATTGGCGTAATAAGCATTATAATACAATGCTTTATGCAGCTGCACACTTCAGTATTAAGTTTAGGCGAGCAGGGAGGGTGGTTAGTTGGACACTTACTATTTTTTGAGAAATACTTTAATTTTTTGGATAAGCCAAAGAATGATTTTTATAATACCAATACCAAGCTTCTTATCGGTGGGGATTATAAAATTCAGAGTATAAGATTTGATAATGTGTCCTTTACATATTCTGATGGTAGAAAGGCATTAGAAAATATTAATTTCGAGATTACTGAAAATGATAGATTAGCAATTGTAGGAGCAAATGGTTCAGGTAAGACAACTTTGATAAAATTATTATGCGGTTTTTATAAGCCTACTTCTGGGAAAATTCTTATCAATAACATTCCTATGCAAAACTATAATATTGAGCATTTTAGAGAGAAAATTGCGCCTATTTTTCAAGATTTTTCTACATATACTCTAACGGTTGCAGAAAATATTACCATGGGAAGACCCTTAGATGAAGGTATTATAAATGATATATTCAAAGATGCTCAAATGAGTTTTGTAAAAAAACTCCCTGACAAAATACATCAACAACTAGGGAAAGATTTTGATGGTACGGATTTATCTATTGGTCAGTGGCAGAGAATTGCTATAGGAAGAGCAATTTATAAAGGTGGGGATTTATATATTCTAGATGAGCCTTCTGCTTCGCTTGATCCGATAAGTGAAAATGAGATCTTTGAGCATTTTGATAAATTATCGAGGAATAAGATGACTGTTTTTATTACTCACAGACTTACTGCTATTTATATCTCCAATAAAGTATTATTTCTTGATCAAGGGAGGCAACAAGGTTTTGCTCCTCACGAAAAATTGCTATTTCAAAGTACGATGTATAAAAAAATGTTTGATTCGCAAGCATCTAGATTTTTGTCTTTGGCTAATTGCAAGCCTACAAAAAAATAACTCTAGAAAAAACACCTAATAGATGCTATATTGTGTGCTCCTTATATACGGAGAGATGGCCGAGCGGCTGAAGGCAACGGTTTGCTAAACCGTCATACGGGGTAACTCGTATCGAGGGTTCGAATCCCTCTCTCTCCGCCATAAATAAATCATAGCAGTGTCAAGGACTATAGAGCATAGCGTTCCTTGATAGTGCTATGATTTATTTTAAAGTGATTGTTTGGATTAGAACCCGGTAAGGAGGGTTTGCTCTGCGAGTTTACGAGCAGCGGCGAAGCCAATCCCTCTCTCTCCGCCATCCGCCGTCGCGCGGACTCGCCACGGCGAAGCCGTAGGCGTAGCGCTATGGCGTGATGCCGCGTCGTAGTGAAAATAACCCTGATAGATATTACGTTGGTTTAACATCAAATGTTGAGCGAAGATTAGAAGAGCATAATGCTGGAAAATCCATACATACTAACAAGTTCAGGCCATGGAATCTTATTGGCTACACCGCATTTATTAATAAAGATAGAGCAGAAAAATTTGAAGCATATTTAAAAACGTCATCAGGGAGAGCGTTTGCAAAAAAGCTTCTTTAACTACATCAGGACCCGTACCTCACTTTTTCCAATTTCAGCATATTATCCCCAAAATCTCTGTTTTTACCCTCTCCATGTCCGATACATGCGAACCAGCATACGCTTTTAGCTTCGGCATGGCAGGCACTTAGGACGAAGGTGCGCATATCCTCAAACACTGAATTTACCTAGGTTTCAGAGGATGAGGCTTTTTTGCCCCCTCGCTTTTTAGAGGACTAAAACCTTCGTTGCGATAGAGATTCGAAATATTGCAATTATGCTGCAAGTTGCCATCATAAATTCTCAGCTATATGATAATGCATATATAGGTGTTGCCTTAAATTGAATGTGATCATAGCATAGAAGTAATGCTAGATTGGAGGTTACATGGAAAAATCTTTATTGATATGGGGAATTTTTATTTTTGTTGTCCTTATTTTGTTGATCCTTGACCTTGGAGTTTTTAACAAAAAAGATAAAGAAATAGGATTTAAACAAAGCTTATTGATGAGTGCTTTTTATATCCTTATGGCCTTCATTTTTGGTCTATGGGTGTTGTACATAAAGGGCTTAGATGGTTTTGCAGAATATATTACGGGCTTTCTCGTTGAAAAATCTCTTGCTCTTGATAATATTTTTCTCATTTCACTTGTCTTTTCTTCTCTGTCGATACCTCTTAAATACCAGCATCGTGTTCTTTTTTGGGGTATCTTAGGCGTTATTGTGTTGCGGGCTATCATGATAGGAGTAGGAGTTCAAATCATCACCCACTTTGAGTGGGTTTTATATATTTTTGCAGCCTTTATGATGTTTACTGGTATCAAGATGTTTTTTATCTCTCACAAACCTGTAGAAATAGCTGACAATCTTTTATTGATTTGGATGAAAAAGTACTTGAATATAACAGATAAATTGCATGGTCAAAAATTTTTCATTTATCAGAATATAGCTCAATCTAAAACACAAAAGTTGTTTGTTACACCTCTCTTTATATCTTTAGTAATGGTAGAATTTATTGATTTGATTTTCGCTGTAGATAGCATCCCAGCAATTTTTGCAATCACTCAAGACCCCTATATCGTCTACACAAGTAATATATTTGCGATATTAGGATTGCGGGCTCTTTATTTTGCTTTGGCGTCTATTATTGATCGTTTCTATTATTTAAAATATGCACTTGCTGCTGTTCTCATATTTATAGGTTCGAAGATTTTCATCGCAGATGCGCTTAATATCGCAAAGATTCCTCCTATGCTATCATTAACCATTACAATTACTCTTCTAGTGCTGGGAGTTCTTTGTTCCTTTCTCAGAGAAGAAACAATCACAAAAGATAGGTGAATTTAATGGATAAATTTTCTGAATATCTTCGAAGCATCATATCAGGCAGGGCATGGGGGAATTGTATTGCGGTACTGATTATTGTTAATACAATCGTCCTTGCTATGGAGACATATCCGAATGTTATGCATGATTATGGCAATCTTCTAACCTCAATCGATCAAACAATATTATATGTATTTATCCTAGAGCTTGTTTTGCGGATTAGTGCATACCATCTGGATTTCTTTAAAGATCCTTGGTCCATTTTCGATTTTTGCGTCGTGGCAATAGCTCTTATTCCAGCTCAAGACGCATTCAGTGGACTTAGAGCGGCTCGTGCATTGCGTGCGCTTCGTTTAATTTCAGTTTTCCCTAAACTCAGAAAAGTTATTGAAGGATTAGTGATGGCTATTCCCGGAATATGTGCCATAGCTGGGGTCATGGCGATTATCATTTGTGTTTTTGGTCTCATCGCAAGCAAACTATATGGCCCTTCTTTTCCAGAATGGTTTGGCAATTTGCATTTATCAATTTTTAGCCTCTTTCAAATTATGACGCTAGAAGGTTGGCCAGATATTGTTCGAACCGTTATGCAAGAAAAACCATTTGCCTGGGTATTTTTTGTGACCTATATTTTGATTGCGACTTTTAGCGTCCTTAATCTTTTTATTGCAGTAGTTGTGGATGCCATGCAAAGAAATCATGCAGAAGATGCAGGAGATGAGAAAGTGAAAATCGATATAATTAATAAAAAATTAGATCTAATTGTGGAAAGTCTTAGCAATGGCAAAAATTAATCTAATATTTGGGTGTTTATGAAAACTATCACAGCTTCGGAATTAAAGAAAAAACTGGATAAAGATGAGGTTCTCCTTATCGATGTGAGAGAGCCTGCCGAACATAGGAGCGAGTGTATAGATGGAGCTTGTTTGATACCACTTGGTGAAATTAGTATTGAAAAATTACCATCAACCAAAAGGCCTATAGTTATTTATTGCAGATCCGGCAAAAGAAGCACTGATGCTTGTGCAAAGCTTTCGGCAATCAATCATTCTTTAGATGTAGCTTCTCTTGAAGGGGGGATTATTGCTTGGAGGCATGCTGGTTTTAATATTAAGAAATTTGGTTCCAATATTTTACCTCTTGATCGTCAAACGCAGATTACTACAGGATTTATTGCATTTTCCGGAACAATCCTTGGAGCCGTGATCAATTCTGATTTTTATATACTACCGGGCTTTATAGGCGCAGGACTGATTTTTGCGGGTCTTACGGGTTGGTGCGGCATGGCAAAATTACTGGCAAAAATGCCATGGAATAGGTAAATATGGATCTACTTGGGTATTACGTTAGGCCTTGTGGATGCGGGCGGGTCTATTTTAACGATCCCTATTTGCTTAATGTATATATCATTCTTGCCACGAGCTATTTCATGTTACTATAGCTACTGCAAATTATTAAAACACTCAAGTAGCAGTTTTTCGAGAAGCGATTTATGTTCTACACTTACCGTAGCGAGCATACGTGCTTCTACATCACGTATCATGTCATGGGCTTGGGCTACAATTTTAAAACCTTGTTCTGTCAATTCTGTTTGTAATATTCTTCCGTGATCAGGGGCTTCTTTACGCCTTATCAAATTCCTTTTTTCTAAGTTAGAAACTATAGCATGCATGGTTTGGGCTGTGATAAAGGAGGCTCTAGCAAGTGCCGCGTTGGAAATTCCAGGATTTAAACTCAGCTGGGCCAGTACGGCATATTGAGGCGTAGTTAGATCGAGTGACTTCATTGCCTCATCCATACAAAGGCGTAAGGCGTGTTGGGTTCTTTTAAGTTTGTACCCAATGGATCCATTGTTTTCATCTCTTGACATATCAGGGTCCTTATATTATAATATCAGTACACTTATATTATGACAGGAGCTCAATATGAATACAACTGATAATTTGGGTATTGCTGAAAGCTATTACAATGCGATGCTTGCAAAGGACTTTGATAAAATGGCGAGTTATCTTCATGATAATGTGATTTTCATCTCTCCACTTGCAGAAATACAGGGAAAAGATACAGTTAAGAATGCTGCAAAAAACTTTGGTGGAATATTGCAGGACATCCAAATAAGGTCACGATTTGCAGCTGGTGATCAAATTATGTTTGCATACGATATGCTGGTTCCACCACCTATTGGCAAGTTCAGAGCGGCAGTACTTATGGAATTTACAGATCAGCTTATTTCTAAAATCGAATTATTCTTTGATTCTATTCCATTTCAAAATTAGGCTATGATAAAACGAATAGTATTTTTATCGAAATCTGCTACAGTTATTCCTAGTTAAATTAGAGTTCCATCGTAAGTTTTTAGGTGGTTATTTTAAAGAGTACGAATTTTCTCCATATGTAGATTTCTTTAATATGTGAGCAAAGGCAAGTTCGGATAAGTCATTTTTAAAATTTTGTAGAGTTAAACTAATGTCTAGAGCAAAAAATTATAGAAAATTTCTTGTATGGGTGATCTATTCTATTGTTATTCTGTCAATCGTGATTACTTTGATATATAAAGGCAGAAAGAGCGCAGACGAGATAGACAAACCTATTTATTTGTGGAGTAAAAGAGTATTTGATGTTAGTGATTATAACCTCTTGGGTACAGAGCATATATCAAAACCAGATGTTATAGCTGATCAAATTAAAAGTCATAAAGAAGTGGTTTGGATTAGAAACACTTCATCTAACTCAGGTAAATTAACAGATCTGGATTATTTTGGCGAACTTCTGGACTTAATTGAAGAACCAGTGATTTTAGTGACATCAGATGGAGATAGAGATGTTCCGTCATCATATGATCCTAATTTGGTTCAGAGAATTTTATCATCCCCTAAAATTAAGAAATGGTATACGCAGAACTATGATAGGTCGATTATTCATCCTAAACTAGGTTATTATCCGATAGGCCTAGATATGCACTATTCTCTGCAAGATAAAGACCCCAAAAAAAGTTTTGGAATATCAGGGCTATTTGAATCTTCAGCTGAATTGAGAATAAAAAAGTTTAACTATTATCTAGCGACAAGGGATAAATATCAAAATTCCAAAAAGAACAAAATATTTTGTGATTCGCATCTATCAACAACTCATCCTAGAAGGAAAGAGATGTTTGAAATTTTAAAGAACAATCCTTTAATAGAGTTTCAAAATACAAGAGTACATTATTCCGATATTATAGAAAAATACGCACAATATAGGTTTATATTATCACCAAGAGGTAATGGATTAGATTGCCATAGAACGTGGGAAGTTTTACTGTTGGGCTCTATTGTCATAACTGAAAGCTCAAGTCTTGATGATATGTTCATAAAAAATGATTTACCAGTGATAATTCTCAAAGATTTCAATGAACTAAATAATATAACAGAAGAACAGTTGGAAAAGTGGTATAATGAGAATAAGCATAAAACTGACAGAGCGAAGATTCTGCAAAAGTTTGATCCGAAATATTGGATAGAACAGTAAAAAGTCTTATGTACAAAATGTTTGCAAATACTATTCGATGAGGCGTTTAGTCTTAAACATAAAAACCTTATTAAATACCGTCTCCAAACATTTGGCAGATAAGACTAGTTAATAGCTGCTTGTCATTTTGGGAGCCTGATTTTATATCTTTTTCTATTTTATACAATTTACTTAGAATAGCTAAAATATCAGACTTATTAACTTGACTAGATATTTGTTTAAAATCATTTGTATATTTGAAGAATATTGGTGGTGTTATAGCAGAAATTGAATCTGCTAACGACATTCCATCAGAAGTACGCTCCAAAGTAAAATAGATGTTTATAGTATATCTAATTAATGCTCGTATTACCCAAATTGCTGATATGTTTTCTGATAAAATTTTATCTAATTCTATTAGGTAGTTTTTCCAATCTTTCTTAAAAAAATATATACATAGCATATCTGGTTCAGGAGTTATGCTTGCGCTAATAACATTTTGTACATCATCTAGAGTAATTTCTGTGCTGTTAATTGTATAAGTAAAAAGTTTATCCAATTCACTAAGAACTATATATCTATCTCCATAAAGATAATGTTTAAGATATTGCATTGCGTCCGCAGATATATGTTTTTTTAAATCAGCGCAATAATTTCTTACTAATTTTTCTACAGATTGTGGATCGTCATTATAACATGCAACAGAAGCTAGTAAATTTTCTTGCTCGAAGAATTTTCTTAATGAGCTAGATGGAGCAAGTTCATCAGCTAAAATAATCAAAAAATTACTATTGTTAGATAAAACTATCTCCTTCAAAGGTGCTTTTATAGATGTTCCAATATCTGAAAGAATTATGAGCTCTTTATCACCGAATAGATTTAAGTTGTTTAGAAGAGAATTTATGCTGGAGTCCTCAGTATCTGAATAACTAACATTCTGTTTTTGTACTTTCAGAATATCAATTATGGAATTCAGAGAATGTTTTATAAGCCCATGATTTGGACCATAGAAAAGCACAGTGGTTATTTTACCTTCCAACATAGATTTTGCGATTTCTTTGACCTGGTTGGAGTAAAATTTCATATTATTTCTTTGAAATTAAATCAGGGCTGAATATTCATGATATATCTTCCTTACGGCATATATCCAAGCTATACATACGATGATAAATATAACCATTAAAAATGGTGAAATTGAAGTATATGTCGCTGTAGGAATTAGAACAAATAATATAGACTGGATAAGTCCACTAGAAGACTTGCCTATCTTAGAACTAACAACATCCACTGCAGCCTTACCTTTAGTTCTAAGCTCGTTGTCTAAAGGTATATAAAGCATTTCTCTTGATGTATCCCAGATAGAGTATTTTGTTCCTTTAGATATAATATTTTGTATAGTTCCTACTGAAACAGCAAGTGCTAGAGGCGTCATTACAGTGCCATAGTTGAACCATATAAACATTTCATTGTCGAACACTACAAGTAAGAAAAATATTATTCCACTTACCATGATTATTATGGGCGTGATTACAGCGGCTACAAACCAACTATGGTTACGCATAATATGGTTACCAATTATTGTCATTACCATTATCACAATACCGGTCCATAATATATACAAACCACTGAACTCAGCGTAAGTACTTACTGTAGAATAAAGATCTTTAATTTTTGCTTTCCAAACAGCTTCTACAAGGTTCATACTAAGCGCAAATGCTGCAGAGCATATTAGCAATAGCCAAAGGTATTTTGATCGAGCTATATATTTAAAACTTTCTTTTAGACCCATTTTTTCACGTGTTATATTATCGCTCTTTGCTCTGATATATAACTCTGGATCAG
>JBEAVG010000098.1:0-2939 GCA_041161045.1 Pseudomonadota bacterium | reverse complement strand
GGTAGAAGCCACACTTTATACACCGGCCTCACTATTATTAAAAAACTAGAAGGGCAAATTATTAACACTCGCCAAAAGATTGTTGAAACAAAAGTAAAGGTTAAAAGGCTAACGGCAAAAGAAATCGAAAGATATATAAAATCCGGAGAAGGCCTTAATAAAGCCGGAGGATATGCTATTCATGGCCTGTTTCAATCCTATATACAATTTGTTTCAGGATCATTTTCTAACGTGGCAGGACTTCCTATTCACGAGTTATATAAAGCATTAGACTCATTAGGATATTATTCGTCTGGCGAATCTATTCTTCACACCAAAATAGCTTGAGCGAATTTAAAAAGGGCACAGTTATATTCCTTTTTTGCTCTAAAGAAAGTCTATCTATGACATCTACTACAGAGAAGATAGTACTAAACTTCCTCTCTATCCGGTTTATTATAAATATCATTACTTCTTCTGAAACATTAATAGAACGGCATGATATATATTTACGCAACAAACAACTGACCATATTATCATCAGGATCTTTTATTATTCTCACATCCAAAGATCCAATTCTAGAAGATAAATCTGGCAAAGAAAATTCTTTATTATCCCTAGATGTGATTAATATACTCTTGCGATTTTGTACCAAATAGTTAAATATATGAAACAAAGACTCTTCTTCCCAAATTCTATCTATATCTTCTAATATGAATAGCTGATTATGATATAGTTCTAGCAATTCTATATTCGTATCTGGAGGCAATATAATACCACCAAATTTTTCTGCTACTAAGTATGCGAAATGTGTTTTTCCAGATTTTTCAGGACCATATATCAGGACGATACCAGGATATTGCTGAGTTCCCCATGATTCTAGACCATCTAGCAAATTAGCTAGCGTTTCATTACATGATGAAAAAATAAAATCATGAATGCTATAACTGTGTTTAGGGGTCAAAGATATGGTATATTGCTTAGACATTTAGATAATCATTAAGCCTTAGCATTGTATATGCTGCTATTCTTATAATCACTTTTAATATGGAGCAAAATAACCTTCATTACAGCAGTAATAGGAATTGCAAGCACCATCCCAACAGGACCTGAAATATATCCAAACATTAATACTGAAAATATTATCCACAAAGGACTAAGACCTATGCTATCTCCTATTATCTTAGGAGTTAAGAATACATTCTCCAAAATAGCACCACAAGCATATATACTTAAAAGATATATTATATGCATATCGAAGCCATAAGTAAAATGCACAACTAATACTGATATACTAATTGACATAACACCACCAATCAATGGTATTGCTATTGCAACGCCTGATAAAACACCTAGAAGCGCAGCAAATTCTAATGACACAAGCTTAAAGGAAACAGTATAATAAGTTGCTAAAATAGTACACACTATCATAAGCCCACGTATATAGGCGCCTAATACACGGTCAATATCTTTGAATAAGGTTTTAACAAATGCCTGATGATTTTTAGGAAATAATCCAAAGAACTCTTTAGACATACTAGACCAATCACGCAAGAAGAAAAACAAAAGAACTGGAGTTAAAATAATAAAAAATATCAAATGCATTGTTGCAAGAGTATATCCCCAAAAATTATGTACTGCGGAAAGGAAAATGCCGAATATAATGTTAACACTTTGGTCTATAATTGCCTTAGCTTTATTAGCTATTGAAGGATCAATCTTTATAAGCTTTGCGACAATAACAGGTATTATGTCTTTAACAACATATTCCTTATAATAAGGCATCCTATGAATCAAAGTCTCCATCTGTTCGTATATAATAGGACCAAAATAGATAAATGCAGATATAATAGTAACTGCCATCGAAATAGTCACCAAAAAGGCTGTTACAGAACTTGATAATCCATATTTTTTATCTAAAAAAGACATGCTAGGATTAAGCAAATAGCTAAGAATAAATGCGATAATGAAAGGATATAATATACTAGGAATACTAATTAATAAGAAGAATAAAACAGCTCCAATTAGTAAAGAATAAATTGATATTTTTGCTATCATACTCCCTCATCCATTTCCTGAGAAAACATAACATATTCCCCATTATACTCACTAAAGCTTAAACCATTCAAATAATAAGCCATAGCTAATGATTCTAAGGAATTTTTAATGTAAAGCTCTATTCTATATTTATTATTATCATCTAAATTAATCTGATATTTTGCAACATCTGATATTTTATCTAATTTAGATTTTATTACTGCAATATCTTTATTATCAAAAACCTGAAGCTGCATAGTAATTTTTGTTAAATCAACTTCATTTTCAGGTTCATCTAAAATAGCATCTATATCTCCATGTACTCCCATAACTTTCTGAGATGAAAATGATATAGCGTCATTATCTGACGAAGAACCAGATGCAAATCTTTGTATCACAGAATGTACTGCATCATTGAAATATTTTACCGCATTATTTGGATTAGGAATATTATATATTTTTTCGCTACTTTTTTTAGCATTTGGCGTCACTTCATTAGTAGTAAGCTTAAAAAAACTATCGCCATTATCCTTTGTGAAATACTCGCAAACCACTATAAGCACATTCTTAAAGTTTTTGATATCAAGACGATCCAAAAAATCTGAATAGGAATATTCCATTAAGTTTCCTACTTTGATATCCTTTGATTTCATACTAGGATCAATTGGAAGTAATCCGCGTCTTTTTGCTTGTCTTGTATTATCGAGCCAAACATTAGACCATTCGGTATCCTGATCTACGAGATATAAAACATTCTTTTGTTTAAAGACTGGTATTACCACATAATTTATAAACTGTTTTTGAACATTTGCATCGCCATAGCGCATTAGCAATTGATTTACTCCGAAATTACTATATCTATAGCTCACTTCAGCAGAATAAAGACCTTCATAAGATTCTTCTGTGATTATTTTATCTAATTT